>NZ_JAOPWY010000093.1 GCF_025965415.1 Nocardioides sp. | reverse complement strand
GTGACGTCGTGGCTGATGTCGCGGATCGCGCGGATGGGGTTCTCCATGGTGAGGTCGCGCATCACCACGCCCTCCTCGATCATCCGCAGCACCAGGTCGCAGGAGGCGACCTTGAGCATGGTCGTCGTCTCGCTCATGTTGGAGTCCCCGACGATCACGTGGAGGCGGCGGAAGCGCTCGGCGTCGGCGTGCGGCTCGTCGCGGGTGTTGATGATCGGGCGGCTGCGGGTGGTGGCGCTGCTGACGCCCTCCCAGATGTGCTCGGCGCGCTGGCTCACGCTGTACGACGCCCCGCGCGGGGTCATCACGACCTTGCCGGCCCCGACCACGATCTGCCGGGTGACGAGGAACGGGATGAGGACGTCGGCGAGCTTGCTGAACTCCCCCGCGCGGCCGACGAGGTAGTTCTCGTGGCAGCCGTAGGAGTTGACGGCCGAGTCGGTGTTGTTCTTGAAGAGGTAGATGTCGCCGGCGATGCCCTCCTCGTGGAGGCGCTGCTCGGCGTCGAGCAGCAGGCCCTCGAGGATCCGCTCCCCCGCCTTGTCGTGGGTGACCAGCTCGACGATGTCGTCGCACTCGGGCGTGGCGTACTCGGGGTGGCTGCCCACGTCGAGGTAGAGCCGGGCGCCGTTGCGCAGGAAGACGTTGGACGAGCGACCCCAGCTGACGACCTTGCGGAAGAGGTAGCGGGCGACCTCGTCGGGGCTCAGGCGGCGCTGGCCCTTGAACGTGCACGTGACGCCGTACTCGTTCTCGATGCCGAAGATCCGTCGGTCCACGTGGTCACCCTACGGCGGTGCCGGGCACCTGGCCCGCACATCCGCGCCCCGTCAGGGCTGGGGGCCCGGATCGGCCGGGGGCGTGCCGGGCGGGGCTTGATCGCCCGGCGGACCCACCGGGGGCGCCACGGGAGGGGCGACCGGCGGCTCGCCCGTCACCGGGTCCTCGAGCGGCGGCACCGCTCCGGACACCTGGTCGGTCGGGTCGGCGGGGTCGTCCTGGCCGTTCTGGTGCGGCCCGGAGCCCGCGATGGTGTCCTCCGGGGACGCTGTCGCCGGCTCCGCGCTGCCCCGGACGCCGAGGATGTCGGCCAACCGTGCCTCGCGCAGCCGCAGGAACTTGCGCGGCTGCGACCGGGTGCGGTCGAGCGCGGCGACCTCGAGGTCGTCGACGGGGATGACCCGGTCGTCGCTCTCGCTGTGGCCGAGCGCGGCGACCGCGACACGCAGCGCGTCGTCGAGCGTGGAGCCCGCGACGTAGTGCTCGCGCAGGTGGCCGGCGACCACGTCGGCGGCCCCGCCCATCACGGCGAAGCCGTGCTCGTCGGCGACCTGGCCGTCGTAGGTGAGGCGGTAGAGCTGGTCGTCGGCCGCCGCGTCACCGATCTCGGCGACGAAGAGCTCGACCTCGTAGGGCTTCTCGCCACCGGCGGAGAAGATCGTGCCGAGCGTCTGGGCGTAGGCGTTGGCCAGGCCGCGCCCCGTCACGTCGCGGCGGTCGTAGGCGTAGCCGCGCATGTCGGCGAGGCGTACGCCGGCGATGCGGAGGTTCTCGAACTCGTTGTAGCGCCCCACCGCGGCGAAGGCGATCCGGTCGTAGATCTCACTGACCTTGTGCAGCGCCTGGGACGGGTTCTCCGAGACGAACAGGATCCCGTCGGCGTACTGGACCGCGACGACCGAACGACCGCGGGCGATGCCCTTGCGCGCGAAGTCGGCGCGATCCTTCATCATCTGCTCGGGCGAGACGTAGAACGGCATGGACATGTGGTGACTCCTACGTCAGGGGCGCGGCGGGACCGTCGGGGCGCTGCATCCGCGAGGCGATGATCCGGTCGGCGATCACGGACACCTCCTCGTCGGGCATGCGGTCGCCGCCGTCGGGCGTGATCACGTGGACGACCGGGAAGATCCGGCGGGTGATGTCGGGTCCGCCGGTGGCGGAGTCGTCGTCGGCGGCGTCGTAGAGCGCCTGCACGACGGCGGTGACCGTCTCCTCGGCGGTGAGGTCGTCGCGGTAGAGCTTCTTGAGCGAGCCGCGGGCGAACAGCGAGCCGGACCCCACCGAGTGGAACGCGGTCTCCTCGTAGCGGCCGCCGGTCACGTCGTAGCTGAAGATGCGGCCCTGCTCGGCGTCGAGGTCGTAGCCGGCGAAGAGCGGCACCACCGCGAGGCCCTGCATGGCCAGGCCGAGGTTGGCGCGGATCAGGGCGGCGAGGCGGTTGGCCTTGCCGTCCATCGAGAGCGTGGTGCCCTCGATCTTCTCGTAGTGCTCGAGCTCGGTCTGGAACAGCCGCACCATCTCCACGGCCAGCCCGGCGGCGCCGGCGATCCCGACCACGGAGTACTCGTCGGCCGGGAAGACCTTCTGGATGTCGCGCTGGGCGATGATGTTGCCCATCGTGGCGCGGCGGTCGCCGGCCATGACCACGCCACCGGGGAAGGTCGCCGCGACGATGGTGGTGCCGTGCGGGGCCAGGTCGGCGAGGTTGCCGGTCGGCAGCGCGCGGCGCGAGGGCAGCAGGTCGGGTGCCTGGACGCCGAGGAAGTCGGCGAAGCTCGAGGTGCCGGGCGTCATGTAGGACGTCGGCAGGCGGGAGTCGGCGCTCATGCGGGGTCCTTGACGAAACCGCGGCGAGGCGAGGACTTCGATGGGGTGGTCACTGGCCGCCCTTCTGGATGAACGACTTCACGAAGTCCTCGGCGTTGGACTCGAGGACCTCGTCGATCTCGTCGAGGATCGCGTCGACGTCCTCGTCGATCATCTCCTTGCGCTCGGCGACATCGCTCTCGACGACCTCCTCGGTCGCCGTCTCCTCCTGCGAGGACTTGCGCGGTTGCTTCTGCTCCTGGGCCATGTCACGACCCTAGCCGAGCACGACGAAGGAGTGCGCGGCGTGGGGCGGGAGGTTGAGCAGGCCCCGCGTCCGAGCCCGCGAGGACGCGACGGCGGGTCGAGCCCACGGCTGCCGGAGACCGGTCAGCGCGTGATCGCCGCGACCAGCGCCTGCGCGGAGTCGCTGCGATCGATCAGCTCACCCACGTGGGCACGGGTGCCGCGGAGCGGGTCGATGGTCGGCACGCGCTGCAGGGACTCGCGGCCGGGGAGGTCGAAGATCACCGAGTCCCACGACGCCGCGGCCACCGCGTCGGCGTACTTGTCGAGGCAGCGGCCCCGGAAGTAGGCGCGGGTGTCCACCGGCGGGTCGTGCATGGCCGCCTCGATCGTGGCGTCGTCGAGCAGGCGCTCGATCCGACCCGCTGCGGCGAGGCGGTGGTAGAGCCCCTTGTCGGGGCGTACGTCGGCGTACTGCAGGTCGATGAGGTGCAGCTTGGCGTCGTCCCAGGCGAGTTCGTCGCGGTCGCGGTACTGGTTGAGCAGCTTGAGCTTGGCGACCCAGTCGAGCTCGGCGGCGCACTCCATCGGGTCGCGCTCGAGCCGGGTCAGCACCGACTCCCAGCGCGCCAGGACGTCGACGGTCTGCTCGTCGGCGTCGGCGCCGTAGCGGTCCTCGACGTACTTGCGGGCGAGGTCGAGGTATTCCAGCTGCAGCTGTACGGCGGTGAGCCGGCGGCCGTCGCGCAGCGTGACGAGGTGGCGCAGGGTCGGGTCGTGCGAGACCTCGCGCAGCGACCTCACGGCGCCCTCGACGGCCAGGTCGCGGTCGATGAAGCCGTCCTCGATCATCGCCAGGACGAGCGAGGTGGTGCCGACCTTGAGGTAGATCGAGATCTCGGCGAGGTTGGCGTCGCCCAGGATGACGTGGAGGCGGCGGTAGACCGCGGGGTCGGCGTGCGGCTCGTCGCGGGTGTTGATGATCGGCCGCTTGAGGGTCGTCTCCAGGCCGACCTCGACCTCGAAGTAGTCGGCGCGCTGGCTGATCTGGAAGCCACGCTCGGGGGTGGCGTCGCGGCCGTCCTGGCCGATGCCGACCCGCCCGGCGCCGGTGACGACCTGGCGCGAGACGAAGAAGGGCGTCAGGTGCCGCACGATCTCCACAAAGGGCGTCGAGCGCCGCATCAGGTAGTTCTCGTGGGCGCCGTAGGAGGCACCCTTGTTGTCGGTGTTGTTCTTGTAGAGCACGATCGGCCTCGTCCCCGGGACCTGCGCGGCCATCCGCGAGGCGTCGAGCATGATCTGCTCCCCCGCCTTCTCCCAGCGCACCACGTCGAGCGGGGTGGTGACCTCCGGCGAGGAGTACTCCGGGTGCGCGTGGTCGACGTAGAGCCGCGCCCCGTTGGTCAGGATGACGTTGGCGAGACCGAGGTCCTCGTCGGTCAGCTGGCTCGGGTCGGCGATCTGGCGGGCCATGTCGAAGCCACGGGCGTCGCGCAGGGGCGACTCCTCCTCGAAGTCCCAGCGAGCCCGCCGCGCCCGCACGGTCGAGGAGGCATAGGCGTTGACGATCTGCGAGGAGGCCACCATCGGGTTGGCCGAGGGCTGCCCCTGGACCGAGATGCCGTACTCGACCTCCGTGCCCATCACGCGTCGTACGCTCATGACATGAGCCTACGGGTGTGGGACGAGCGCGTCGTGCCGCGGCTGACGGACCTGAGCCTGCGCGGCCACGAGGTGGGCGAGTGGCGCGAGGTCGCGTGCGCCGGGCTCACCGGGCGGGTCCTGGAGATCGGCTTTGGCAGCGGGCTAAACGTGCGGTGGTATCCCCCGGAGGTCACCTCGGTGACCGCCATCGAGCCCTCCGACCTGGGCTGGCAGCTGTCGGATCGGCGACGAGCGCGCTCACGGGTGCCCGTCGAGCGTGCCGGCCTGGACGGCCAGCTGCTCGACCTCCCGGACGACTCGCACGACAGCGCCCTCGTCACGTTCAGCCTGTGCACCATCCCCGACCCGCTCCTGGCGCTGCAGGAGGCACGCCGGGTGGTGCGCCCGGGCGGTCGGCTGCACGCGCTGGAGCACGGGCTCTCGCCCGACGAGCCCGTACGCCGGTGGCAGCGCAGGCTCGAGCCACTGCAGCGGGCTGTCGCCGGCGGGTGCCACCTGACGCGGGACATCCCCGGGCTCGTCGAGGCCTCCGGGTGGCGCGTCGAGGACGTCGAGCAGTCCTACCTCCTGGGCCCCGGCCTGTCCCGACCGTGGACCTACGGCTATCGCGTGCTGGCGGTCTGAGACCGCCGGTGCGTCAGCGTCCGCGACGCAGGAAGCCCGCGATGAACAGGACGATGACGACGATGACGACGATGATCAAAATGGTTCGCATTCCGCCAACCTAGCGCCCGCAGGCCCGATCCGCGCTCCTCCGAAGGGGTGTCGTGCCCGCCAGTGCGTCGACTAGCGGTCCTGGCGCCGTGAGCCGTTGACCGCGGCGGAGTGGGCGGCGTTGACGCCGACGATCCCGAGCCACGCCACCACCACGGCGGGGAGCCCGTTGTCGGTGGCCACCATCGGCACGATGGTGACGGGGACGCCGACCGCGAGGGAGATGACCCCGAGGGCGAACTGGCGGACCCGGCCGCCCGCCGCCTCCGACGTACGCCGCTGAGACAGCGCCACCTGCTCGGAGACCCGGCGATCCACGGCCCGCTCGATGCGCTCGGCGAAGCCGTCCACCAGCTCGGCGTCGTAGCGGGCGCCGAGCTCGCGACGCGTCGCCAGGGCGGCCTCGATGTCGCCGTGGCCCAGGTCGTCCTCGCGACTCACCGGAGCCTCACAGGTACTGGCCCGTGTTGGCGACCGTGTCGATCGACCGCCCCGGCTCGGTGCCTTGCTTGCCGGTGACGAGCGTGCGGATGAAGACGATGCGCTCGCCCTTCTTGCCCGAGATCCGCGCCCAGTCGTCGGGGTTGGTGGTGTTGGGCAGGTCCTCGTTCTCCTTGAACTCGTCCACGCACGCCTGGAGCATGTGCTGGACCCGGAGTCCGCGCTGGGCGGGGTTGAGGTCGCTGTCGAGGAAGTCCTTGATCGCCATCTTCTTGGCGCGGTCGACGATGTTCTGGATCATCGCGCCGGAGTTGAAGTCCTTGAAGTAGAGGACCTCCTTGTCACCGTTGGCGTAGGTGACCTCCAGGAAGCGGTTCTCCTCGGACTCGGTGTACATCCGCTCCACCGTCGCGCGGATCATCGCCGCGACGGTCGCCTCGCGGTCGTCGTTGAACTCGGCGAGGTCGACGCTGTGCAGCGGCAACGAGGAGGTGAGGTACTTGGAGAAGATGTCGCGCGCCGACTCGGCGTCCGGGCGCTCGATCTTGATCTTCACGTCGAGCCGGCCGGGCCGCAGGATGGCGGGGTCGATCATGTCCTCGCGGTTGGAGGCGCCGATGACCAGCACGTTCTCCAGCGCCTCGACGCCGTCGATCTCGCTGAGCAGCTGCGGCACGATCGTGTTCTCGACGTCGGAGGAGACACCGGAGCCGCGGGTGCGGAACAGCGAGTCCATCTCGTCGAAGAACACGATGACGGGGGTGCCCATCGACGCCTTCTCGCGCGCCCGCTGGAAGACCAGGCGGATGTGGCGCTCGGTCTCGCCGACGTACTTGTTGAGCAGCTCGGGGCCCTTGATGTTGAGGAAGTAGGACTTCCCCGACGCACCGGTGCGCTCCGAGACCTTCTTGGCGAGCGAGTTGGCGACGGCCTTGGCGATCAGCGTCTTGCCGCAGCCCGGCGGGCCGTAGAGCAGCACGCCCTTCGGAGGCTTGAGCTGGTGGTCCTTGAAGAGCTCCGGGTGGAGGTAGGGCAGCTCGACCGCGTCGCGGATCGCGTCGATCTGGGCGACCAGACCACCGATCTGCGAGTAGTCGATGTCGGGGACCTCCTCGAGGACGAGCTCCTCGACCTCCGACTTGGGCACGACCTCGTAGACGTAGCCCGCGCGCGTGTCGAGCAGCAGCGAGTCGCCGGCGCGGATGGTGACGTCCTCGGCGCGCAGCGGCTCGGCGAGGCGCACGACGCGCTCCTCGTCGGCGTTGGCGATCACCAGCGCGCGCTCGCCGTCGGCGAGGATCTCCTTGAGCATCACGACCTCGCCGATCTGCTCGAAGTCGAGCGCGGCGACGACGTTGAGGGCCTCGTTGAGCATGACCTCCTGGCCACGCACGAGGCCGTCGAGGTCGACGGCGGGGCTGACGCTGACCCGCAGCTTGCGGCCGCCGGTGAAGACGTCGACCGAGTCGTCGTCGTTGCGGGTCAAGAAGGTGCCGTAGCCGGCGGGCGGCTGCGCCAGCCGGTCGACCTCCTCCTTGAGGGTCGTGATCTGGTCACGGGCGTCGCGCAGGGTCTGCGCGAGGCGCTCGTTCTGGCCGGAGACGGCCGCCAGCGAGCGCTGGGCGTCCGCCAGCCGGCTCTCCAGGCCGCGGGCCTGACCGGGTACGTCGTCGAGGCGGCGGCGCAGGTCGGTGACCTCGGCCTCCAGATAGCGCACCTGAGTGGCAAGTTGCTCGCGTGTCGGTTCGGACATGGGCACCTCCTCCTCCGCTGGCGACACTACCCACTTGCTCGTGGGACGGAAGTGGATATCTCGCCGTGTTGATCACCGTTTCGCAACGGCGTGCCTGGGCCGGCTCTCGTTGCGATCCCGGGTACCCCGGAGAAGTGGAGGCGTCACCCCGAAACGTCGCGCCCGAGGTCGGCGCGCGCCTGAGCACCTCGCGCACCGCGAGATGGTTGCGGACGTTGGTCGTGCCGGCCGTGCAGACGTAGACGTTGCGGCGGGGTGCCCCGTCACCGAGGTCGAGCCGACTCGACGGTGGCGGACGCGACGCCGGCCAGGGCCTGACGCAGCACCCGCGCGACCTCGTCGTACTGCTCGGCCCAGCGCGGCGACCAGGCGACGACCTCGACGTCGCTCACTCCTCGTCGTCGGTCGACGCCACCTCGACCGGGGGGATGTCGGCCGGGCGCGGGCCGGAGTAGTCGATGCCGTAGGCGCCCGGGGCGGGGCGGCGGGTCTTGCGCGGCGGCTTCTCGCCCGGCGCCATCCGGCGGGCGGTGACGAGGAACGCGGTGTGGCCGATCATCTTGTGGCCGGGACGGACGGCGAGTCCCTCGACGTGCCAGTCGCGGACCAGCGACTCCCAGGCCTGCGGCTCGGTGAACCCGCCATGCACGCGGAGCGTCTCGACGACCCGCGAGAGCTGGGTGGTGGTGGCGACGTAGGCGCACACGATCCCGCCGGGCACCAGCGCGTCGGCGACGGTCTCCACGCAGTTCCAGGGATCGAGCATGTCGAGGATGACCCGGTCGACCTGCGTGCCGAGCTCGGGCAGGCCTTCCTTCAGGTCACCCAGGCGCAGGTCCCATGCGGGGTGGGTCTGGCCCTCCGGGGCGGAGAAGAACTGGTGGACGTTGCGGCGCGCGACGTCGGCGAACTCCTCGCGCAGCTCGAACGAGGTCACCCGTCCCCACGGCCCGACGGCCCTCAGGAGGGAGCAGGTGAGGGCGCCGGAGCCGGCACCGGCCTCGACGACCCGGGCTCCCGGGAAGATGTCGGCCAACGCGACGATCTGCGAGGCGTCCTTGGGGTAGACGACCGCGGCACCGCGCGGCATCGACACCACGAACTCGTTGAGCAGCGGCCGGAAGACGAGGTACTGGCCGCCGGCCGAGGAGGTCAGGGTGAAACCCTCGTCGCGCCCGATCATGTCGTCGTGGTCGAGGTGGCCCTTGTTGGAGAAGAACCGCTTGCCCGCGACGAGCTCGAAGTTGTGCTTGCGCCCCTTCTGGTCGACCAGGCGCACCCACTCGCCCTCACGCAGGGGGCCGCGGTGGACGCCGGACCAGGCCTCGGCGGGGACGTCGGGGGAGGTCTCGGGCATGCCGCGGAGCCTAGTGGGCGCATGGCCGCATCACCGATCCGGCGGCGTCGCTCAGCGGGCGGCGTTCTCCCGGAAGGCCCGGTCGACGTCGGCGGTCGAGAGCACGCCGTAGATCTTGCCGTCGGTCTCGACGAGGAGGTACTCGTCCGCCGGGCGGCGGCTGATCGCGAGGATCAGGTCCTCCCCGGCCACGTCGGCGGGCAGGGACAGCCCGTCCTCCATGGCCCGCGACACCGTGGACACCGGCACCCAGGGGCGTCGGTCCTCGGGCATCGCGCTGACCGCAGCCTCGCTGACGATGCCGCGTGGGGTGCCGTCGGGCGACACGGTCACGATGCTGCCGGCCTGCGCCTCCTGGGCACGACGTACGGCCTCGGCGAGCGGCAGGTCCTCGGGGACGGTGAGCGTACGACGCGCGAGCGGGCGCGCCACCAGGGCGGGCAGTCGCTCCCGCAGCTTGGCGTGGGCCATGGCGGCGGTGGCACCGGTCCAGAGGAACAGGCCGAGGATGAAGACCAGCACGATGTCCATCAGGGTCGGCGTGACGTCGAGGACCTGCTCCTGCACCAGCGGCCAGGCCAGCAGGGCGAGCGCGGCGATCCGGCCGCCCCAGCCCGCGACGAGGGTGCCCCGGTGCTGGTTGCCGGAGGCGCCCCAGACCAGGGCCTTGAGGACGCGGCCGCCGTCGAGCGGCAGCCCGGGGACGAGGTTGAGGACACCGATCACCAGGTTGGACAGCGCCAGGCCGCCGAGCGCCAGCCGCACCAGACCGTCGGGGACCACGAGCCAGGCGGCGCCCGCGGCCACCCCCACCGCGATCGAGGTCAGTGGTCCGACCACCGCGATCCAGAACTCGTGCCGTGGTCGGCGCGAGGTGCCGTCGATCTCCGTCATGCCGCCGAGGAAGTGCAGCGTGATCGAGTTGACGCCGTAGCCGAGGCGCTGCGCGACGATGGCGTGCGACGCCTCGTGCAGCAGCACCGAGAGGTAGAGCACGACGGCGAAGACGAAGCTGGCGACGTACTTCCAGAACCCCAGTCCCGGCTGCTCCAGCTCGATGCGCGGGGCGAACCCCACGGAGATCAGCAGCGCGACGATGAACCACGAGCTGGTGATGAGCACGTCGATGCCGGCGATCGACCCGATCCGCAGGGTGCCCGGGGCACGGGGCGCCGCAGCGGCGCGCCGGTCGACGGAGGGTGGATCAGTGGGCTCGGGCACCCCTTGAGCCTACTCATTGCCGCCCACACCCACGCCGCACGGAGCCGGTGTCGTAGCCCTCGCCTAGGGTGAGCGGCGCCATGACGATCCCCGCCTCCGAGCTTCCCTCCCCCGCTCCCGGGGCCTCCCCCGCGGACCGGATCTCGACGCCGGTCGACGGGGTCGACGTGCTGGGGGCGATCTCGCCGAGCCGCGCGGGCGACTTCCTGAGCTGCCCCCTCCTCTACCGCTTCCGCACCATCGACCGGCTGCCCGAGCAGCCCTCGCCCGACGCCGTGCGCGGCACGGTCGTGCACAAGGTGCTCGAGGACCTCTTCGACCTCCCGGCGCTCGACCGGACCCCCGAGCGGGCCGCCGACATGCTCGCCCCGGCGTGGGACGTCCTGCTGGAGACCGAGCCCGCCCTCGCCGACATGTTCGGCGGCGAGGGTCCCGACGTGGCGACCTGGTTGACCTCGTGCCGCACGGTCCTCGAGCGCTACTTCGAGCTGGAGGACCCGCGACGCCTCGAGCCGGCCGACCGTGAGCTCTACGTCGAGGCCCTGCTCGACTCCAAGCTGCTGCTGCGGGGCTTCGTCGACCGGATCGACGTGGCGCCCGACGGGCGGATCCGCATCACCGACTACAAGACCGGACGCAGCCCCGGCGTCGGCTACGAGGCCAAGGCCCTGTTCCAGATGAAGTTCTACGCGCTCGTCGTGTGGCGCCTGCGCGGCGTCGTACCGGCGATGCTCCAGCTGATCTACCTCGGCAACGGCGAGATCCTGCGCTACGAGCCCGACGAGGACGACCTGCGGGCGACGGAGCGCAAGGTCGAGGCCGTCTGGGCCGCGATCAGGCTCGCCCAGCAGACCGGCGACTGGCAGCCCAGCCCGTCGCGGCTGTGCGACTGGTGCTCCTACCACCAGTTCTGCCCGACCAAGGGCGGTGTCATCCCGCCCCTGCCGGAGCGTCCGGCCCCGGTTGCGGACTGACACCCGCATCAGACGCCGATGTAGGCCTCTGGCGGCGCCTCCGGCCCGTTCGGGGCGGCGAAGCCTTCCGCGACCAGTTCCGCCCGCACCTCGTGGGGCTGCAGCTCGCCGGAGGCGATCTGTTCGGCGAAGTGGCACGCCACCCGGTGGTGGCCGGTGGCGCCCGGCACGTCGACGATCCTCAGCTGCGGTCGCTCGGTGTCGCACAACGTCTCTTGGCGCCACGGGCACCGGGTGTGGAAACGGCACCCGGTCGGCGGGTTCGCCGGGGACGGCAGGTCGCCCATCAGCAGGATCTGCTCGCGCGAGTCCTCGACCTCCGGGTCGGGCACCGGCACCGCGGACATCAGCGCCCGGGTGTAGGGGTGGAGCGGTATGTCGTACAGCTCCGCCGCGTCGGACTCCTCGACGAGCCCGCCGAGGTACATCACTCCGATCCGGTCGCTGATGTGCCGGACGACGGCGAGGTCGTGCGCCACGACGAGGTAGGTGAGCCCCAGCTTGTCCTGGAGGTCTTGCAGGAGGTTGATCACCTGCGCCTGGATCGAGACGTCGAGCGCGCTGACCGGCTCGTCGGCGACGATCAGGTCGGGACCGACCGACAGGGCCCGGGCGATGCCGATGCGCTGCCGCTGGCCGCCCGAGAACTCGTGCGGGTACTTGCTCAGCGCGACCGCCGGCAGCCCGACGTCGGACATCAGCTCACGAAGACGCGCGCGGGTCGCCGCCTTGTCGGTGTCGAGGCCGTGCGCCCGGAGGCCCTCCAGGAGCAGGGACTCGACGGTCTGGCGTGGGTCGAGGCTCGACAGGGGGTCCTGGAAGACCATCTGGAAGCGCTTGCGCTCGCGCCGCAGGTCCTCGCCCTTCAGCGAGGCGATGTTCACGCCGTCGAAGACGACCGAGCCGGCGGTCGGCGGCTCGAGGTTGAGGATGGCCTTGCCGAGGGTCGACTTGCCACAGCCCGACTCCCCCACCAGGCCGTAGGTCTCGCCGCGGCGGATGCTGAGGTCCACGCCGTCCACCGCTCGGATGTGGCCCACGGTCCGGTCGAAGACGATGCCGCTCTTGATCGGGAAGTAGACCTCGAGGTCGCGCACCTCGACCAGCACGTCCGAGACGTCCGTCGGCTCCCTCGCGGGCGTGCTCATCGGGATCCTCCCATCGGGTTGAAGCAGCGGTAGCCGACGACCTGGTCGCCCTCCCACTCGGGCGTCCTCGCCGTACATGCGTCGACGACCTGCGAGCAGCGGGGCGCGAACGCACACGCAGAGGCCCACGGCAGGTTGTCGGCCACGGAGCCCGGGATCGGGGTGAGCTTCTCCCCACGCGCCGCGTCCAGGCGCGGGATCGAGTCGAGCAGGCCCACGGTGTAGGGGTGTCGCGGCTGCCGGAAGAGACCGTGCCGACCGCCACGCTCGACGACCTTGCCGCCGTAGAGCACGTTGACCTCGTCGCAGAGCCCGGCGACGACGCCGAGGTCGTGCGTGATCATCACGAGGGCGGTGCCGGTGTCGACGACCAGCTCCTTGAGGAGCGCCAGGATCTGTGCCTGGATGGTGACGTCGAGCGCGGTCGTCGGCTCGTCGGCGATGAGCAGCCGTGGGTTGCACGCCAGGGCCATCGCGATGAGGGCGCGTTGTCGCATGCCTCCGCTCAGCTGGTGGGGGTAGTTGACCAACCGGGCCTTCGGGTCCGGGATCCCGACGCGGTCGAGCAGGTCGGCCGCACGTGGGGTCGCCTCCTTGCGGCTCAGCCCCTGATGGCGCTCCATGACCTCGGTGACCTGACGGCCGATGGTCACCACCGGGTTGAGCGAGGACAGCGGGTCCTGGAAGATCATCGCGATGTCGGCGCCTCGCCGGTCGCGCATCGCGGACGGCGACAGCGACAGCAGGTCCTCGCCGTCGTAGATCGCCGTTCCCTCCACCTGGTTGCCCCGCTTGGGCAGCAGCCCCATGATCGCCAGGGACGTCACCGACTTGCCGCAGCCGGACTCCCCGACGAGGCCCACGGTCTGCCCGGGACGTACGTCGAAGCTCACTCCGTCGACCGCGCGGAACGGCTCCTCGCCGTGGCGCTGGAAGGTGACGCGCAGGTCGCGCACCGACAGCAGCGGCTCGGTCGAACCCATGGTGTGGCGGGTCTGCTGGGACATCGTGCTCACCTCCGCGACTTCGGGTCGAGGGCCTCGCGGAGGGACTCCCCCATCAGGGTGAAGCCCAGCGCGACCACGATGATGCAACCGGCCGGGTAGAACGCGAGGTGCGGCGCCTGGGAGATGTACTGCTGCGCCAGGCTGAGCATCTGCCCCCACTCCGGTTGTCTCTGATCGGGGTTGCCCAGGCCCAGGAACGACAGGGCTGCGGCCTCGATGATCGCGACGGCCAGGGACAACGTCGCCTGGACGATCACCGGCCCGAGGGCGTTGGGCAACATGTGCCGGAAGACGATGGCGCTCGGTTTGACACCCAGCGAGCGGGCCGCGAGCACGTGGTCGCTCGATCGCTGGGCCAGCATCGACCCGCGCAGGAGTCGCGCGAAGATCGGCACCTGGACGATCGCGATGGACACGATCAGCGTCCACTGGCTGGGGCTGCGCGCGAGCGACGCGACGGTGAAGGCAAGCAGCAACGACGGGATGGACAGCATCACGTCGACGATCCTCATGATCAGGGAGTCGACCCAGCCGCCGACAGCTCCGGCGAGGGTGCCGAGGGTGAGCCCGCCGAGAAGCCCGAACAGCGTGGCGAAGACACCCACGATGAGGGTCTGCCGGCTGCCGACCAGCAACCGGGAGAGCAGGTCGCGCCCGCGGTCGTCGCCGCCGAGGAGATGGCCGGCCTCGGGACCGGGCACCGGGTTGGACTGCGGACGCACCTTGTCGAGCAGGGGGCTGGCCGTCGGGTCCCAGGGAGCGATCCACGGGGAGATGACGGCGAGCACGATGAACAGCACCGTGATCGTCAGGCCGATGAGGAAGACCGGGTTGCGGCGCAGCCGCTTCCAGGCACTGCGGATGAGCGAGACGCCCGGCTCCTCGTCGATGGTGCCGGCCAGGGCCAGGGCCAGGGCCAGGCTATCGAGGCGGTCCTTGCGCCGCTGGCTGTAGGAGGGGCGACGGGAGATCTCGTCGGGATCGCGGTCGGAGGTGGGATCGCTCATGGGGCTCACCTCGTCCTGATCCGGGGGTCGATCACTGCGTAGGCGATGTCCACCAGCAGGTTGACGACGACGTAGACGACGCACGCGGCGAGGATCAGGACCTGCAGGACCGCGTAGTCCTTCTCGCGGAAGGCGAGGGCGAGTGCCTCGCCCACTCCTCGGTAGGAGAACACCGTCTCGGTGAGCACGGCTCCGGAGAGGAGTCCGCCGACCTGGAGCCCGATCGTGGTGACTACCGGCAGCATCGCGTTGCGCAGCACGTGGCGACCGCGGATGACCTGCGCGGTGAGGCCCTTGGCCTCGGCGGTGCGGACGTAGTCCTCGTCGAGCACGTCGAGCACGGAGGCGCGGGTGATCCGGAAGATCACCGCGAACGGGATGGTGGACAGGGCCACGGCGGGCAGGATCAGGTGCTTGAGCGCGTCCCACGAGGCGTCCCACTCCCGGGTGAGGATGCCGTCGAGGACGAACATGCCGGTCACCCGCGTGGCGTCGAGGCCGGTGCTCTGTCGGCCCGAGACCGGCAGAAGGTTCCACTCGACGGCGAAGAAGTACTTGAGGAGGAAGCCGGTGAAGAACACCGGGACCGCGACGCCGACCAGCGACAGGATCACTGCGCCGTTGTCGGTGATCGAGCCCTGGCGACGCGCCGCGAGGTAGCCGAGCGGGATGCCGAGGGCGATCGCGAGGAACATGGCCAGGAACGACAGCTCGATCGTCGCCGGCAACCGGGTCAGGAAGATGTCGAGCGCGTCCTCACCGGGCAGCACCTTGGTGGACACCCCGAAGTTGCCGTGGAGCGCGCGCTCCATGAACTTGAGGTACTGGACCGGAATCGGCTGGTCGATGCCGAGTGCGGCCTCCAGGGCTGCTCGGCGCTCGGGGGTCTGCCGCTCGCCCAGGATCGCCGACACCGGGCCACCCGGCAGCGAGCGCAGCCAGCCGAACACCAGCATCGAGAGCAAGAAGACGACCACGCACAGCTGCAGCAGCCGTCGTACGACGAAGCGAAGCATGGATCTCCTCACACGCTGGCGTGGTCCGGGGGGCCGTCAGTCGGCGGCCCCCCGGACATCACGCAGGTCGGTCAGTCAGCGGGCGGGACTCACTCCCCTCCGACGGTGACCGTGTCGAACTCCTCGGCAGTGAGCGGGCTGGGGATCACACCGTCCACGCCGGGACCGACCACGAGCGCCGGCGGCGAGTGGCTGATCGGCAGGCCGGGCAGGTACTCGTCCATGATCTGCTGGTTGATCGCCTCGAACGCCGCACCCCGCTCGGCGTCGTCCACGATGGCGTCGGCGGACTTCAGGTCGTCGGCCAGCTGCTTGCCCCACGGCATGACCTCGGTGCCGAAGTCGTTCTCCTTCAGGTTGCCGAAGAAGGTGCCGATGAAGTTGTAGGGCGAGTCGTAGTCACCGGTCCAGCCCAGGATGTAGGCGTCGTACTTGCCCGCGGTGACGTTGTCGAGGTAGCCACCGTTCCAGGACGCGGTGGACACCTTGACCTTGATGCCCACGGCCTCGAGGTCGGTGCGCAGCGCCTCGTAGATCTTCGCCGGGTCCGGCATGTAGGGGCGGCTGACCTCGGTCGGGTAGGCGAAGTTGAGGGTCATCCCCTCGGCGCCGGCCTCGGCCAGCAGTCGCTTGGCTTCGTCGGGGTCGTAGGCGTAGGGCTCGATGGTGGTGTTGTAGCCGCTGACGGTGTCGGGCATGAACTGGGTCGCCACAGCGGCCCCCTCCGGCAGCTGGGTCTGGACCAGCTGCTCGCGGTTGAGGGCGTGGTAGAGCGCCTGCCGGACCTTGAGGTCCTTCAGCTGCGGGTTGCCCTCGGGGTTGAGGCCGAGGTAGAGGATGTTGAACGGGTCGCGGACCTCGACGCTGTTGCCGTCCTCCTCGAGGCCGGCCCAGTCGACCGGGTTGGGCAGGTCGTAGCCGTTGATGCTTCCGGCCTCGAGCTCCTGGCGCCGGGTGGCCTCGTCGGGGATCACCCGGAAGACGAGCTCGCTGACCTGGGCCGCGTCGCCCCAGTAGTCGTCGTTGCGCTCGAGGGTGATCGAGCCGTTGGCCTCGTCGTACTCACCGAAGGTGAACGGGCCGGTGCCGACGGGGTCGTTGGCGTAGGCGGGGAAGCTGAAGCCCTCGCCCTCGGCCGCGATGCCGTTGGCGTCGCCCTCCTCGAGCGCCTTCGGCGACTGCATGGAGAGCGACTCGAGCGTCAGCATGGTCGGGAAGCCCGACGTCGGGCCGCTGATGGAGATCACGGCCTCGAACTCGTCGGAGGCCTCACAACCCTGGTAGAGCGAGTTCTCGGCATCGTTGGAGAAGGCGCCCATGACGTAGCCCCAGTACTCGCCTGCGGTCTGGCCTGCCTCGTTCTGGTCGAACATCCGGTCGAAGTTGTAGCAGACCGCCTCGGCGTTGAACGGCTCTCCGTCGTGGAAGGTGACGTCGTCACGGAGCGTGAAGGTCCACTCGGTGCCGTCCTCGTTGGGCGTCCACTCGGTCGCGAGCTCCGGGACCACCTCGGCGCTGCCGGGCTCGATGCCCAGCAGTCCCTCGAACATCTGGCGGGTGACGCGGAACGTCTCGCCGTCGGTGGCGTAGAAGGGGTCGAACATCTCGGGAGCGCCGGCGGCTCCGAAGACGAAGGTGCCGTCGTCGGCGGCGCCCCCGCCGCCCTCGTCGTCGCGCTGGCTGTCTGCGCAGCTCGCCAGGGTGGCCGCTGCGAGGACAGCCGTGGTCCATGTCGCCATGGTGCGTGTTCGAGACATCCGAGGTCCTTCCGTTCAGTATGCGATCGGGTGGTCGTCCCAGCACCCTAGACCGATGAATGTGAGCCGGGCCACACCGACATGGTCACGGTCGGATCACGTGTTGGGTGCGCCCTCGGCTCGTCCGGTGGACGTGATCTCCGCGAGCTTGACCGCGTCCAGGCCGCTCAGAGTCTCGGCGAACACCCGGCCCTCCCCCTGGAGGATCGGCACGTGGTGGGGCACGCACAGCACGGTGCATCCCGCCGCCGCGGCCGACTTGGCGCCAGTGTTGGAGTCCTCGATCGCCACGCACTCCTCCGCGGCCAGGCCGAGCTCCGCGGCGGCCGTCAGGTAGGGCTCCGGGTGCGGCTTGCCGAACTCGACGCGGTCACCGGTGACGACGGTCGCGAACGTGCCGACCGGCAGCTGCGCCAGGATCGGCTCGACGAAGCGCTGCCACGACATCGTCACCAGCGCGCACGGGATGCCATGGGCGTGGAGGTCGGTGAGCAGCTCGCGGGCGCCGGGGCGCCACGGCACGTCGTCCTGCACCCGCGCGACGACGCCGTCGAGCAGCTCGTCGACGATCTGCTGCGGCGTCCGGTCGATGCCCATGTGGACCCGGATGTAGTCACCCGACTCGAGCAGCGCGTTGCCGACGAGGTTCATGGCGTGCTCCTGCGACCAGGTGCCGCCGTACTTGTCCGCCATGGCGTACTCGGTGTCGATCCAGTAGGGCTCGGTGTCGACGAGGGTGCCGTCCATGTCCCACAGGACCGCCGCCGGCCACCACGCTCCTCCATCGGGGCGCTGACCTGCAGATGCTCGATAACTGGCGGTGCTCAGGATGCCCTCCGGGATGCTCCGTGCGACGAGGCGTGCGATGACTCACCCTAGATCCACGGCGAGCAGCCCTCGCCACTGAGTCACCCCGCGGTTGGTCGTCGCGAGTGGGTCTCCCGCTCGCGCTCGATCCCACTCGGGATGTCCGTTTCGCGCGGATTGTGACGATCCGTTGGCCACTGGACGCTGAGTCCGTCCGGATCGGTGTACAACGCGGACAGAGGCGGCCACCATCGATCGCGCCTCTGGCGAACGGGTCCCCGGGGTGTGCGCAGACCCCGACACCGGGGACGAGAGGATGCGAGTGCAGAGGAACGACAGCGAGCCGGAAGCCGGGCTCGTACGGGAACTGTTGCGTACCTATCACTGGATGCTGGTGGTGCTGGCGTTCTCGCTCGTCATCTCGGGCGTCACCGTGGGCTACCACCTCCTGGTCGCCCAGCCGCACCACGAGCGCCACGTCGGCTTGGCGTTCGAGATGCGAAACAGCAGGATCGGGGTGCTGGAACAGAGTGCGGCGCTCCGCGGGTGGCTCGCCACCGACGACGACACGTTCTTGGCCGACTTCTCGGCGGCCGGGGAGGGTGCCGATCGCGCGCTGGGCCGGGTTGTCCGTGGCGTCAGCGGGGACAGCACGAGCGGACTCACCGATGCTGTCGTCCGCGTTGCCACAACCCGCACGGCCTGGAACGACTGGGCCGTGGGTGTGATCGATAAGGACCTGGCGGCAACCCCGGACCGGGCGGTCATCCGGGACGAGCTGGGGACCGGCCGCGACCTGCTCAACGAGTTCCTCGACGCCAACAACGAGAGTGCAGAGCTGATGTTCGAGGAGCGACAGGTCACCCTCGGACATATGCGCCAGAGCCTCCTCGGCGGATTCCTCGTGTACGTCGTCGTCCTGATCGCGGCTGCCGTCTCCTTCGTGCGCCAACGCCGAGCGGTCGACCGAGAAGTGGTGACCCCGATCAAGGGCCTCCTGCACACCATCGAGCGGCTGCAGACCGGCGAGCTCGGGGCCCGGAGCGCCCCGAGCGACGTCTACGAGCTCGACCAGATCGGCAACGCGCTGGCCGGGTTGGCGTCCTCCCTGGACGCTGCGCGCCGGGACGCGAAGACCAGGGAGTGCCGGCTTGCCACGCTTGCGACGGGGTTCGAGACCGTGACCCGCGTCGGCCGCGAGATCTCGGGGAGCCTCAGCGTGCGCTATGTCGCGAGCACCGTGACCTCCGCGGCCAGCGACCTGACCGGCGGCCCCACCGCACTGTGGGTCCGCGGCGAGGACCGGACATTCCGTGCCGTGTCGCGCAGCGACGACCCGCACGGGGTTACCCCCCCTGCCGAGCTGCGCCCATCCGAGGCGGTGGCGGTTGCCGCGGCCGAGGCCAGGACGGCGACCGGGGAGGATCACCGGGCCTATCCGCTCGTGCTCGCCGGCATGGTCGTCAGCGTCCTCGAGGCGCCCAACACCGACATCGACCCCGACACCGAGCAGGTGCTCGAAGTGCTGCTGTCCACCGCTGCCGCCGCGCTGGAGTCGGCGAACCTGCACAGCGCGGCCAAGGAGCTCGCCGACGTCGACGCGCTGACCCGGCTCCCCAACCGGCGGCGCTTCGACGTCGACATGGAGGCCGAGTGGGACCGCTCCCGCCGGTACGGCAGGCCACTGAGCATGATCATGCTCGACCTCGACCACTTCAAGGCCACCAACGACGAGCACGGCCACGTCTATGGCGACGAGGTGCTCCGCGCCACCACCAGCGCCCTCACCCAGGTGATGCGCACCAGCGACACGGCCTACCGGTACGGCGGGGAGGAGTTCGCGATCCTGCTGCGCGAGACCGGACTGGACGATGCCCAGGCGGTGGCCGAGCGGCTCCGGGCCACGGTCGCGGCGGTCGAGGGGACCCGCCCCGGCGTCCGAGTGACCGCGTCGCTGGGGGTCGCCGAACGGGTCAGCGCGATGGCGCACCACACCGAGCTGGTGGCGAAGGCGGACACCGCTCTCTACGCCGCTAAGAGCCGCGGACGTGACCGTGTCGTCATGGCGGACGGATGACCCGCACGGTGCTGTGCGTGTGGAGTCCGTGACCACCCGTGCTCGACCGGACGTGCGGGCCTGACCATGGCCCGACGGAACGTCTCCCCCAGCCCCTGCTCGGCCCCATCGTCGGTCAGGACCGCCCCGACGTGCATGCTTTCGCCATGACCCGACTCCAGGACAACCGGTACGTCGCCCTCGCCCGGCTCATCCGTCGCTACGGCCGCTCGGACCTCCTCGCCGGCGCGCAGCTCGACGAGTTCGACGTCGACGAGCAGGCGCCCCTGGGCGATACCGAGCGGGCCGACGCGTTCGCCGCCGACCTGGAGAGGATGGGGCCGACCTTCATCAAGCTCGGCCAGCTGCTTTCGACCAGGTTCGACCTGCTCCCTGCGGCGTACACGACGGCGCTCGAGCGCCTGCAGGACTCGGTCGAGCCGATCTCCTTCGAGACCGTCCGCGAGGTCGTCGAGGCAGAGCTCGGGGCGCCGCTGAGGGAGCGGTTCAGCGAGTTCGACGAGAAGCCGCTCGCGGCGGCGTCGATCGGCCAGGTCCACCGCGCCGTCCTGCGCAACGGCCACGAGGTGGTGGTCAAGGTGCAACGGCCCGACGTCCGCGACGTCGTACGCCAGGACATGGACGTGCTGGAGCGCCTCGCCGCACAGGCCGACAAGCGGACCGAGGTCGGACGGACATTCGGCTTCGGGCGCCTGCTCGACCAGTTCCGCCGGTCCCTGGCGGGCGAGCTCGACTACCGCCGCGAGGCACGCAGCCTCGTCACCTTCGGCGAGCTGACCGCTCCCTATGACCTGCTCCTGGTGCCGCAGCCGGTCCCCGAGTACACGACGTCGAGGGTCCTGACGATGGACTACGTCGAGGGGCGGAAGATCACCGACATCGGTCGTCTCGGGCTGGTCGACCTCGACGCCCGGCCCATCGTCGAGCAGCTCTTCACGGCGTACCTCCACATGATCCTGGATGCCGGCGTGCTGCACGCGGATCCCCACCCGGGCAACCTCCTGCTCACCGACGACGGCCGGCTGGCGCTGTTGGACCTCGGCATGACCGCTGCGGTGCCACCCCGGATCCAGAACGACGTCATCAAGCTGCTGCTCTCGATCGGCGACGGCGACGGCGAGGAGACCGCCGTCGTCCTGGCGTCGATGGGTCATCCCCTGGAGGCCTTCGACGCCGCTGCCTTCCGCGACGACGTCTCTCACCTCGTGTCGGAGGCGGTGGCGAGCGGCTCGGACGTCTCGGTCGGCACGGTCCTCATGGACCTCAGCCGGCTGTCCGGTCACCACGGGCTGCGCCCGCCCCCGGAGATGACCATGGTCGGGAAGGCCCTGCTCAACCTGGATCGGTCGACCTCGCACCTCGATCCCGGTTTCGCACCCGCGGTCGCCATCAGGAAGAACGTGAGCGAGATCTTCGGCGCCGGCCTGAAGCTGTCGGCGGGCGGCCTGATGTCGGCGGCCATCGAGTCCAAGACGTTCGTGTCCCAGCTGCCCAAGCGGGCCAACCGGATCATGGACACGCTCGCGGACGGCGAGTTCAGGATCCAGGTCCAAGCCATCGACGAGGAGCGCCTGCACACGGTGATCCAACGCGTCGCCAACCGGGTGACCCTGGGCATCATCATCGCGGCCACCATCCTGGGCGCGGCGCTGGTCGTGCGCGTGCCGTCGCGGTGGACCGTGCTCGGCTACCCGGGGCTCGCGATCCTGTTCTTCTTCTTCGCGGTGAGCGCCGGCGCCGCCATGGCCGTGTGGATCTTCCTCACCGACCGCAAGGTGGCGCACGCCGTCGCCTCGGACCGCGGACGACAGCCCCGGTGACCGGACCGAGCCCTCAGTCCTCCGGGTCGTAACCCAGGTTGGGCGAGAGCCACCGCTCGGCCTCGGCGAGGGTCCAGCCCTTGCGCTCAGCGTAGTCGGCGACCTGGTCGCGGGCCAGGCGGCCCACGACGAAGTACTGCGACTGGGGGTGGGAGTAGTAGAAGCCGCTGACCGAGGCGCCGGGCCACATGGCCATCGACTCGGTGAGCGCGATGCCGGTGTGCTTCTCGACGTCGAGCAGCTCCCACAGCGTCTGCTTCTCGGTGTGCTCGGGGCACGCGGGATAGCCGGGCGCCGGCCGGATGCCGTCGTACTGCTCCTTGATCAGGCCCACGTTGTCGAGGTGCTCGTCGGGCGCGTAGCCCCAGAGCTCCTTGCGGACCCGCTCGTGCAACCGCTCGGCGAAGGCCTCGGCGAGCCGGTCGGCGAGCGACACCAGCAGGATCGCGTTGTAGTCGTCGAGCTCCTCGCGGAAGGCGGCGACCCGCTCCGTGACCCCGTCGCCAGCGGTGACGGCGAAGGCACCCACGTGGTCGCGCAGGCCGGAGTCCTTGGGCGCGACGTAGTCGGCCAGCGACCGGTTGGGGACGCCGTTGCGGTGCTGGCCCTGCTGGCGCAGGTGGTGGAGCGTGGCGTGCACGTCGCTGCGGTCGTCGCCGAGGTAGAGCTCGACGTCGTCGCCGACCGAGCTGGCCGGGAAGAGCCCGACCACCCCGTGGGCCCGGATCCACTTCTCCTCGATCATCGTGTCGAGCATCGCCTGCGCGTCGTCGTACAGCTTGCGAGCCGCCTGGCCGGAGCTGGGGTTGTTGAGGATGTCGGGGAAGGCACCCTTCATCTCCCAGGCGTTGAAGAAGGGCTGCCAGTCGATGTACTTGCGCAGCGTCGACAGGTCGTAGTCGCGCAGCACGCGCACGTGCTGGGTGACGCGGGTGCCGACGATCGTGGAGACGGCATGGTCCTGCTGCAGCAGCAGGTGCGGCTTGGGGGGCCGGTAGTCGGTCCAGTCGATCGGTGTCGCGTTGGCGCGCGCCTGCTCCAGGGTGATCATCGGCCGGTCGTTCTTGGCCGAGTGGCGCGTGCGCAGCGAGTCGAAGTCGGCCTGCACGTCGGCCATCAGCTTCGCGCGTCCGGTCTCGTGGAGCAGCGCCGCCGCCGTGGGCACGGAGCGGGAGGCGTCCTTCACCCAGACCACGGGGCCGTCGTACTTGGGGTCGACCTTCACCGCCGTGTGGGCACGCGAGGTGGTCGCACCGCCGATGAGCAGCGGGATCGTGAGCCCCTGGCGCTGCATCTCGGTCGCGAAGGTGACCATCTCGTCGAGCGAGGGCGTGATCAGGCCGGAGAGCCCGATGATGTCGGCGCCGACCTCGGCGGCGGTGTCGAGGATCTTCTGTGCCGGCACCATCACCCCGAGGTCGATGACCTCGTAGTTGTTGCACTGCAGCACCACGCCGACGATGTTCTTGCCGATGTCGTGGACGTCGCCCTTGACCGTGGCCATCACGATCGTGCCGTTGGTGTCCTTGACGGTGGCGAGCGCCGGGTTGTCGAGCTTCTCCTGCTCGATGAAGGGGATGAGGTAGGCGACGGCCTTCTTCATGACGCGGGCGCTCTTGACCACCTGGGGCAGGAACATCTTGCCGGCGCCGAAGAGGTCGCCGACGACGTTCATGCCGTCCATCAGCGGGCCCTCGATGACCTCGATCGGACGGCCGCCGCGGTCGGCGATCTCCTGGCGGAGGATCTCGGTGTCGGCCTCGACGTGGGCGTCGATGCCCTTGACGAGGGCATGGGTGATCCGCTCCCCGATGGGCAGCGCGCGCCACTCCTCCTCGGACACCTCGACGGCCTCGGCCGACCGGTTGTGCTCCTCGGCGATCTCGAGCAGGCGCTCGGCGGCGTCGGGGCGACGGTTGAGCACGACGTCCTCGATGCGCTCGCGCAGCGCGGCGTCGACCTCGTCGTAGACCGTCAGGGCGCCGGCGTTGACGATGCCCATGTCGAGACCGGCGCGGATCGCGTGGAAGAGGAAGACCGCGTGGATCGCCTCGCGGACGGGGTTGTTGCCGCGGAACGAGAACGAGACGTTGGAGATGCCGCCGCTGACCTTGGCGCCGGGGAGGTTCTCCTTGATCCAGCGGGTCGCCTCGATGAAGTCCTGGCCGTAGGTGGCGTGCTCCTCGATGCCGGTGGCCACCGCGAAGACGTTGGGGTCGAAGATGATGTCCTCGGGCGGGAAGCCGACCTCGTCCACCAGGATCCGGTAGGCCCGCTCGCAGATCACCTTGCGGCGCGCGAGGTTGTCGGCCTGGCCGTCCTCGTCGAAGGCCATCACCACCACTGCGGCGCCGTACTTGCGGCACAGCCGGGCGTGGTCGCGGAACGCCTCCTCCCCCTCCTTCATGGAGATGGAGTTGACGATCGCCTTGCCCTGCACGCACTTGAGGCCGGCCTCGATGACCTCCCACTTGGAGGAGTCGACCATCACCGGCACGCGGCTGATGTCTGGCTCGGCAGCGATCAACTTGAGGAAGCGGTCCATCGCGGCGACGCCGTCGATCATCCCCTCGTCCATGTTGACGTCGATGACCTGCGCCCCGGACTCGACCTGCTGGGCCGCGACGCTGAGGGCCGCGTCGTAGTCGCCGTCCTTGATGAGCTTGCGGAAGCGCGCCGAGCCGGTGATGTTGGTGCGCTCGCCCACGTTGACGAAGAGGCTCTCGTCGGTGATCGTCAGCGGCTCCAGGCCGGACAGCCGCATCACGGGCTGGTGGCTGACCGGCTCGCGGCGGCGCTTGCCCTCGACCGCGGTGGCGATCGCCGCGATGTGCTCGGGCGTGGTGCCGCAGCAGCCCCCGACGAAGTTGAGGAAGCCGGCGTCGGCGAACTCGGCCAGCACCGAGGCCGTCTGGTCGGGGGTCTCGTCGTACTCGCCGAAGGCGTTGGGCAGCCCCGCGTTGGGGTAGACCGAGACGAACGAGTCGGCGAGCCGGGACAGCTCGGCGACGTAGGGCCGCATGTCGCGGGCCCCGAGGGCGCAGTTGAGGCCGACGGCGAGCGGGCGGGCGTGGCGGATCGAGTCCCAGAAGGCCTCGGTGACCTGCCCCGACAGCGTGCGCCCGGAGGCGTCGGTGATGGTGCCGGAGACGATGACCGGCCAGCGGCGACCCTGCTCCTCGAAGAGCGTCTCGACGGCGAAGATCGCGGCCTTGGCGTTGAGGGTGTCGAAGATCGTCTCGATCATCAGCAGGTCGGACCCGCCGTCGACCAGTCCGCGGGCGGCGACGAGGTAGGCCTCGGCCAGCTGGTCGAAGGAGACGTTGCGGGCGCCGGGGTCGTTGACGTCGGGCGAGATGGACGCGGTGCGGGTGGTGGGTCCGAGGGCGCCGGCCACCCACCGCGGGTGGTCGTCGGTCGCCACCGCGTCGGCGGCGGCGCGCGCCAGTCGCGCCGACTCGAAGTTGAGCTCGTAGGCGAGGTCCTCGAGGCCGTAGTCGGACAGCGACACCGCATTGGCGTTGAAGGTGTTGGTCTCGATCACGTCGGCGCCGGCGTTGAGGTAGTCCTCGTGGATGGCGCGGATCACCTGCGGCTGCGTGAGGGTCAGCAGGTCGTTGTTGCCGATCAGGTCGCTCGGGTGGTCGGCGAACCGCTCGCCCCGGTAGCCGGCCTCGTCCGGGCGGTCGCGCTGGATCGCGGTGCCCATGGCCCCGTCCAGCACCATGATCCGCTCGCCCAGGATCGCCGTGAGGGCTTCGGTGGCGTCGGGACGGTGCTGCGGCTTCACGGGGTCGGCCTTCTCTCGGTGACGTAGGGCCTTGCGGTGGCGTGACGACCAGCCTAGGAAGGCGGTCCGACCCGCGGACGGAGTTCCCACATCGTGGCACCAGCGCCCACGGCGGACGAAATCATGACGTCCCGCTGGACCCGCGCCCTAGGCTGGGCAGGTGATCGAGTTCGACGACGTGCAGGACCTGGTCTCCCCCGTGGTGATCGCCGCCTTCGAGGGATGGAACGACGCGGCCGACGCGGCGTCCGGACTCGTCGACCACTTGATGGAACAGTGGAAGGCCGAGGTCATCGGGGCGGTCGACCCCGAGGAGTTCTACGACTTCCAGGTCAACCGGCCCGTCATCAGCACCGACCACAACGGACACCGACGACTCGCCTGGCCCACGACCCGGATCGCGGTCGCCCGGCCGGCCGAGCTCGACCGCGACATCATCCTGGTCCGCGGCATCGAGCCGAGCATGAAGTGGCGCCAGTTCTGCGCCGAGCTCCTCGCCGCCTGCGACGACCTGGGCGCCGAGCTGGTCGTGACGCTCGGGGCCCTCCTGGCCGACACCCCGCACACCCGCCCGATCCCGGTCACCGGGACGGCCACCGAGCCGGAGCTCGTCGACCGGCTCGACCTCGAGCAGTCGACGTACGAGGGTCCCACCGGCATCGTCGGCGTCTTCAACGACGCCTGCACCCAGCTCGACATCCCCGCCGTGTCCTACTGGGCCGCGGTCCCCCACTACGTCGCACAGCCGCCGTGCACGAAGGCCACCCTCGCGCTGCTCGGCCAGCTCGAGGAGCTGCTGCAGGCGCCGATGCCGCTGGGTGACCTGCCCGACGACTCGAAGGCCTGGGAGCGCGGCGTCGACGAGCTCGCCGCGGAGGACGAGGACGTCGCCGACTACGTCCGCGCCCTCGAGGAGACCCGCGACACCGCCGACCTGCCCGAGGCGAGCGGCGAGGCGATCGCGCGGGAGTTCGAGCGCTACCTCAAGCGCCGCGACACCGACTGAGCCCGCTCGGGGTCGGCTCGAGCGCCCCGCGGAGCGGTGATCCAGCCACCATTTCGGCGGCCGGAGGGTGGCTCACGCACCGCCCCGGCGCGTGTCGTACGGCGGCGCGCCGGCGGGCGGTGACGCACCCACGGTCTGAGTCCTCGGAAGGTGGCTGGACCACCGCTCGAGCGGTGAGCCAGGCAGGTCTCGCGCGTCCAGGACCTGCCTCGCGCGCCGCTCGGCGGAGGGGCGTACGTCAGAGCGACAGGCCGAGGGCCGCGTCGAGCAGCCGGTGGATCGTCGCCGCCGCCTCGCGGTCAGAGGTCTCGGCGAGGCCGGCGGTGCCCAGCGTCGCGTCGACCCACTCCTGCACGGCCTGCACCGCGGCGGGCGCGTCGAGGTCGTCGGCGAGGGCCGCCAGCACCCGGTCGACGACCGGGCCCGAGTCGGCACCGGCACCGAGGGCGAGCGCGCGCCTCCAGTCGGCCAGCGTGTCCACGGCCTGCCACAGTTGGTCGTCGGTCCACTCCCAGTCGCTGCGGTAGTGGTGGCGCAGCAGCACCAGCCGGATAGCCATCGGGTCGACCTCGCTCATCCGCAGCGCGGAGACGAAGACGAGGTTGCCCTTGGACTTCGACATCTTCTCGCCGTCGTAGGCGACCATGCCGGCGTGCGTGTAGGTCCGCGCGAAGCGCGCGC
>NZ_JAOPWY010000158.1 GCF_025965415.1 Nocardioides sp. | reverse complement strand
CGCTCGCCTACATCGACCGCTCCTACGCGTTCGTCAAGGAGACCGTCGCCAAGGGCGGTGTCGTCATGTTCGTCGGCACCAAGAAGCAGGCCCAGGAGGCGATCGCCGAGCAGGCGACCCGCGTCGGGATGCCCTACGTCAACCAGCGCTGGCTCGGCGGCATGCTCACCAACTTCCAGACCGTGCACCAGCGGATCAACCGCCTCAAGGAGCTCGACGAGATCGACTTCGACGACGTCGCGGGCTCCAACCGCACCAAGAAGGAGCTGCTCGGCATGAAGCGCGAGCGCGCCAAGCTGGACAAGACCCTCGGCGGCATCCGCGACATGACGAAGGTCCCCTCCGCCGTCTGGATCGTCGACACCAACAAGGAGCACCTGGCCGTCGAGGAGGCCCGCAAGCTGCGGATCCCGATCATCGGCATCCTGGACTCCAACTGCGACCCCGACCTCGTCGACTTCCCGATCCCGGGCAACGACGACGCCATCCGCGCCGTCGGCCTGCTGACCCGCGTGGTCGCCGACGCCGTGGCCGAGGGCCTGATCGCCCGCTCCGGTGCCAAGGGCGGCGACGCTGCCGAGGCAGTCGGCGCCGAGGAGCCCCTGGCCGAGTGGGAGCGCGAGCTCCTGACCGGTGACGCCGACAAGGCCGCCGCTGCCGCCACGGGCGACGCCGCTGCCGAGACCCCGGCCTCCGAGGCCACCGGTGCCGCGTCCGAGGCCCCGCAGGCCGAGGCCGCTGCCGACGCCGCCACCGAGGCTCCCGTCGAGACCGAGGCTGCGACCGAGACCGAGGCTCCCGCCGAGACCGAGGCTCCGGCCGAGGCCGACGCCGAGGCGACGCCCGCGAAGGCTGCTGCCGAGAAGGACTGATGACGGACGCCGGCCGCGGGGGAGACCCGCGGCCGGCCTTCGCACGTCCCAGCACGACCACCCCTGAACTGAAGGAAGAAGGACCATGGCTGACTTCACCGCCGCCGACGTCAAGAAACTCCGTGAGCTGACCCAGGCCGGGATGATGGACTGCAAGAAGGCGCTCACCGAGGCCGACGGCGACTTCGACAAGGCCGTCGAGCTGCTCCGCGTCAAGGGCGCCGCCAAGGCCGCCGCGCGCGGCGCCGAGCGCGAGGCCGTCGCCGGTCTCGTCGCCACCTCCGGCAACGCGCTCGTCGAGCTCAAGAGCGAGACCGACTTCGTCGCCAAGAACGAGGACTTCATCGCCAAGGCGCAGCAGATCGCCGAGGTCGCCGACGCGGTCAAGGCCACCGACACCGAGGCCCTCAAGGCCGCCGAGCTCGACGGCAAGACCGTCGGCGAGGTCGTCCAGGACCTCGCCATCACCATCGGTGAGAAGATCGAGCTGGGCGAAGTCGCCTACTTCGAGGGCACCACCGTCACCTACATGCACAAGCGTGCCGCCGACTTGCCGCCCGCCGTCGGCGTGCTCGTCGAGTTCGAGGGTGACGAGGCCGCCGCCCGCGCCGCCGCGATGCAGATCGCCGCGATGAAGGCCCAGTACCTCACCCGCGACGAGGTGCCCGCCGACGTCGTCGAGTCGGAGCGCTCCATCGCCGAGCAGAAGACCCGCGAGGAGGGCAAGCCCGAGCAGGCGATCGCCAAGATCGTCGAGGGTCGCCTCGGTGGGTTCTACAAGGAGATCGTCCTGCTCGAGCAGGAGTCGGTCACCGAGTCGAAGAAGTCGGTCAAGGCCGTCCTCGACGCCGCCGGCACCACCGTCAAGCGGTTCGCCCGCTTCGAGGTCGGCGCCTGACGCCCACGCTCCACAGCACCCGACAGGGGTCGTACGCCACCGGCGTACGGCCCCTGCGGCCATTTCGGGCGCCCCCACCCCCTCCCGGCCCCCTCCCGCCGCCTCCGGCCCCTTCCTGTCCCCTCCTGCCACCGGCGTTCGGGTGCGCGGGTTCGACCCCGACCCCACTGGCCGGTAGGTTTCTCGGGACCGGTCCAGGCGTGCGAAGGGATCCATGTGACGGCGTACAAGCGAGTCCTGCTCAAGCTCTCCGGTGAGGTGTTCGGCGGCGGTGAGGTCGGACTGGACCTCGACGTCATCAACGCCCTGGCAGGCGAGGTCGCCGAGGTGGCCAAGTCGGGCGTCCAGATCGCCATCGTCGTCGGCGGCGGCAACTTCTTCCGCGGCGCCGAGCTCCAGCAGCGCGGCATGGACCGGGCCCGGGCCGACTACATGGGCATGCTGGGCACGGTCATGAACTGCCTCGCGCTGCAGGACCTGATCGAGAAGCACGGGGTCGAGACACGCGTGCAGACCGCCATCACGATGGGCCAGGTCGCCGAGCCCTACATCCCCCGGCGCGCGATGCGCCACATGGAGAAGGGCCGCGTCGTGATCTTCGGTGCCGGCGCCGGCATGCCGTTCTTCTCCACCGACACGGTGGCCGCGCAACGGGCCCTGGAGACGCGCTGCGAGGTCATCCTGATGGGCAAGCAGGGCGTGGACGGCGTCTACGACTCCGACCCGCACCAGTTCCCCGACGCGGTGAAGTTCGACAACCTCACCTACGACGAGTACCTCGCCCGCGACCTCAAGGTCGCCGACGCCACTGGCATCGCGATGGCCCGGGACAACCGGATGGACATGGTCTTCTTCAACCTCTCCACCCCGGGCACGATCGTGCGCGCGGTGCGGGGTGAGAAGATTGGCACGCTGGTGAGCAGCTCGGCCTGACCGAGGCCTGCGCCTCCACCCGCACCACGACGTACGACGAGAGAGAGCACAACCGTGATCAACGACGTCATGAACGATGCCGACGCCAAGATGGGCAAGTCGGTCGAGGCGACGCGCGAGGAGTTCGCCGCGATCCGCGCCGGGCGCGCCAACCCGGCGATGTTCTCCAAGATCACGGCCGACTACTACGGCACCCAGACCCCGCTGCAGCAGTTGGCGAGCTTCTCCTCCCAGGACGCGCGCACCATCTTGATCCAGCCCTTCGACATGGGCGCCATGGGCGCGATCGAGCGGGCCATCCGCGACTCCGACCTCGGCGTCAACCCGGCCAACGACGGCAAGGTGCTGCGCTGCGTGTTCCCCGAGCTGACCGAGGAGCGCCGCAAGGAGTACATCAAGCTCGCCAAGGCGAAGGCCGAGGACGGTCGCGTCTCCGTGCGCAACATCCGCCGCACGGCCAAGCAGGCCCTCGAGAAGCTCGAGAAGGACGGCGAGGTCGGCAAGGACGACGTCACCGGGGCCGAGAAGCGTCTCGACGGTCTCACCAAGACCCACACCGACAAGATCGACGAGCTCCTCAAGCACAAGGAAGCAGAGCTGCTCGAAGTCTGAGCGCCCACCCATGACGAGCTCCGAGCCGGCTGTTCCCGACGGCCTCCAGAAGGACCACGGCCGCGCCGGTCGCGACCTGCCCACCGCCATCGCCTCCGCGGTCGTGCTGGTCGGTGCGATCCTGCTGTCGCTGCTGTTCTGGAAGACCGCCTTCATGGCGATCGTCGCTGCGGCCGTCGTGGTGGCGATCTGGGAGCTCCACAAGGGCCTGGGGGCCAAGGACATCGACATCCCCGAGCAGCCGCTGATGCTCGGTGGGGTCGTGATGGTCGTGGTCGCCTACTTCTACGGCGCCCCCGCCCTGGTCACCGCGACCGCCGTGACCTCCCTGGTGATCATGCTGTGGCTGCTGCGTCGCGGGGTCGACGGCTACGTCAAGAACGCCACGGCCGCGGTGTTCACCCTGGTCTACGTCCCGTTCCTCGGGTCGTTCGTCGCGCTCCTGCTCGCCGAGGGGGGCACCAACCCCGGCATCGGGTTCGACACCGACGACCCCGGCGTGCGCGGCATCATCACGTTCATCGCGATCACCGTCGCCTCCGACACCGGCGGCTACGTCGCGGGAGTCCTGTTCGGCAAGCACCCGATGGCTCCGGTGATCTCGCCCAAGAAGTCCTGGGAGGGCTTCGCGGGCTCGACGGTGGCCTGCGTCGCGGTGGGGGTCTGGCTGGTCACCGCGTTCCTCGGCGGCGACTGGTGGGTCGGGCTGCTGCTCGGCCTGATCACCGTGGTGATGGCGACCCTGGGCGACCTGTGCGAGTCGGTCATCAAGCGCGACCTCGGCATCAAGGACATGAGCCAGGTCATCCCCGGCCACGGCGGCCTGATGGACCGGCTCGACTCGCTGCTCGCGACCATCGCGCCGATCTGGCTGATCCTCTACTACCTCGTCTTCTGAGTCGGTCGTCGGCGGTGCGCGTCCTGGTGACCGGAGGCCGCAGCGGCTACCTCGGTCGGCACGTGGTGGCAGCCGCCGAGCCGCACGACGTCATCGCCCTCGGGTCTGCCGAGGCCGACATCAGGGACCGTCGGGCCGTACGGGACGCGGTGGCCCGGCACGCGCCGGACGCGATCATCCACACGGCCTACGTCCAGTCCGACTGGGAGGTGACGGCCGCAGGTGCGGCCAACGTCGCGCTGGCCGCGGCCGCCCTCGGATCCCGGCTGGTGCTGGTGTCGAGCGACGTGGTCTTCTCCGGCAAGGACGGGCGCTACGACGAGTCGGCGCCCCCCGACCCGATCACGCCGTACGGCGCCGCGAAGGCCGCGGCGGAGACCGCCGCCCTGGCGGTCTGCGACGACGTCGTGGTGGCCCGCACCTCGCTGATCCTCGGCGACGGCGCCTCCCAGCACGAGCGGCTGGTGCACGCGCTGGTCGGCGGAGGCGACGGTGGGCTCTTCGCGGACGAACGGCGCTGCCCGGTGCACGTCGGCGACCTGGCGGCCGCGCTCGTGGAGCTCGCGACGACGGCGCACCGGGGGATCCTCCACTGCGCGGGGGCCGACGCCATGAGCCGCTACGAGCTGGGCCGGGCCATCGCGCACCGCGACGGCCTCGACCCCGACGTGCTGCGCCCGAGCACTCGGGCCGAGCTCGCGGTGCCCGGGCCGATCGACGTACGCCTGGACTCCGCGTTGGCGGGCCGGCTGCTGACCACGCGGCTGCGCGGCGCCCGGGAGTTCCTGGCGCGGTGACGCCCGAACTTCCCGCGCACCGCGTGCCCAACCGCCTCCGGGCGGGTCGAGCACCTAGGCTGGCGGGGTGGAGACGGACCAGGCTCAGGAGACCGAGGAGTCGCGCGAGCGACCCTTCGAGTGGTGGCACCACAGCCACCCGACGTTCGCGGGGATCACCGGCTTCTTCGCCGGGATGCTCTTCGTCACGGCGCTACCCGGGGCGTTCGTCGGCGTTCTCCGCCTCGCGTTCGGCTACGAGACGGCGGAGCGGCTCTTTCCCTTGGTCCTCATCGCCCTCGCGCTGCCCATCACCATGCTGGTCAAGCGCAAGACCCGTCGTTTCGCGCAGTTCATGTTCGTCGGCATGCTCGTCACGGCGCTCGTCGTCCTCGGCGTCGCGTCGCTGGTCCTCTACTTCATGGTCGACGCCTGAGCCGTCGCGCCGGCGCTGAATCGCCCGCATGACGGTCGGGATGGGACAATCGTCCTGCGATGTCAGATTCCACTCAGCAGCCCATCAAGACCCTGCCCCTCGTCTTCGACGAGCCCCGAGGCCGCAAGAAGCCGCCGCGGCACCTCGGCGACCTCGACGAGGCAGGCCGCAAGGCCCTGCTCGAGGAGATGGGCCTGCCCGGCTTCCGGGCCAAGCAGCTGTCGATGCACTACTTCGGCCGCCTCGTCGACGACCCCCAGCTGATGACCGACCTCCCGGCCGCCCAGCGCGACGAGCTCGTGGCGGCGCTGCTGCCCGACCTGATGACGCCGCTGCGCACGCTGGAGGCCGACAAGGGCACCACGCGCAAGACGTTGTGGAAGCTCTTCGACGGCGCGCTCGTCGAGTCGGTGCTCATGCGCTACCCCGACCGCGCGACCGTCTGCGTCTCCAGCCAGGCCGGCTGTGGCATGGCCTGCCCGTTCTGCGCCACCGGCCAGGGCGGCCTGCAGCGCAACATGTCGACCGCCGAGATCGTCGAGCAGGTCGTCGCCGGAGCCCGCTCCATGGCGCGCGGCGAGGTCCCCGGCGGCCCGGGCCGCGTCTCCAACGTCGTCTTCATGGGCATGGGCGAGCCGCTGGCCAACTACAAGGCAGTCATCGGCGCCGTACGCCGCCTCGTCGACCCGTCGCCGGCCGGGCTCGGCATGAGCGCTCGCGGCATCACCGTCTCGACCGTCGGCCTCGTGCCGCGGATCAACCAGCTGACCGAGGAGGGCATCCCGGTCACGCTCGCGCTGAGCCTGCACGCCCCCGACGACGAGCTGCGCAACGAGCTGGTCCCGATCAACACCCGCTTCTCGGTCGCCGAGACCGTCGAGGCCGCCTGGAACTACGCCCGCGTCACCAAGCGGCGCGTCTCCATCGAGTACGCCATGATGCGCGGCATCAACGACCAGGCGCACCGGGCCGACCTGCTCGGCGACGTGCTCAACTCCTACGGCGACTGGGGGTGGGTGCACGTCAACCTGATCCCGCTCAACCCGACCCCCGGCTCCAAGTGGACCGCGTCCGACCCGGCCGACGAGCGGGAGTTCGTGCGGCGCCTCGAGGCCAAGGGCATCCCGACCACGGTCCGCGACACCCGCGGCAGCGACATCGACGGAGCCTGCGGCCAGCTCGCCGCCGTGGAGTAACCACCCCGGCGTCGCCCGGGGCGAGGTGTCGGGGACCGTTCACGTGTCGTCTGCCCGGGGCGTGCCGTCCGTTGCCGCCGGCTCCCTAGCGTCCGGGGCATGGACCTGCTCGAGAGGCGGCGTCGCAGCCGCACCGTCCCGGCGAACATCCTTCCGATCCCTCGGCCCGCGAGGTCCGGCCTCCGCGTCCTGGTGGTCACCGAGTCCTTCCTGCCCCAGGTCAACGGCGTCACCAACTCGGTCCGGCGGGTGCTGGAGCACCTCGCGGCCGAGGGCCACCAGGCGGAGCTGATCGCGCCGACCGGCCCGACGACGTACGCCGGCTTCGCCGTCACGCACGCGCGTGGTGCCGCCCTGCCGTTCTACGCCGACTTCCGGATCGGGCTCGAGACGCGCCGCCGGCTCCGGTCGGCGATGGAGAGGTTCGGCCCCGACGTCGTCCACATCGCCTCGCCGGCGATGCTCGGGCACCAGGCCGCCCGGGCCGCACGCTCCCTCGGCATCCCGACGGTCGCGATCTACCAGACCGACGTCGTCGGTTTCGCCGACCGGTACGCCGTCCCCGGCGGCGCGCGGGCGATGGAGGCACTCACCCGCAGGATCCACCTCGGCGTCGACCGCACCCTCGCCCCGTCGACGGCGAGCATCGACCAGCTCGCGCGCCTGGGCATCGACGCGGTCGCGCGGTGGCCCAGGGGAGTCGACCAGGTCCTGTTCCACCCGGACCGGCGCGACGAGGCGCTCCACGCCGAGCTGGCGCCGCACGGCGAGCACCTCGTCGGCTACGTCGGCCGGCTCGCCCCCGAGAAGGAGCTCGAGCTGCTCGCCCACGTCGACCGCCTGCCGGGCGTCCGGCTCGTGCTGGTGGGGGGTGGCCCCGAGGAGGCCAGGCTCAGGGCGCTCCTCCCGGACGCCGCTTTCTTGGGCGTGCTGCATGGCGACGAGCTCGCTCGGGCCTACGCGACGCTCGACGTCTTCGTGCACACCGGCCGGCACGAGACCTACTGTCAGTCGGCACAGGAGGCGCTGGCCAGCGGGGTGCCCGTGGTGGCCCCTCGCGCGGGCGGGCCGATCGACGTCGTCAACGACACGGTCGCCGGCTACCTCTACGAGCCCGGCGACACCGGGGAGCTGGTCGCCCACGTCGAGCACCTGCTCGATCGACCGGTGCTGCGGCGCCGGATGGGTCTGGCGGCGCGGCACAGCGTGCGGGACCGGACGTGGCAGGCGGTCAACGAGCTGCTGGTCAGCCACTACCGGGACGTGAGCGGTCGGCCGGTCAGCGACCGCTGGGCCGGCTGACCGTCACGACGTCGACCGCCTCCTCGAGGCTGTCGACGAGGTGGACGTGCGACTCCATCGCCCGGCCACGCGCCAGCGCCCTGAGGAGGGGCCAGGCGGGCACCTCCTCGGTCCAGTGCTGCCGGCCGACGAGCACCATGGGCGCGATCGTGGCCGGGTCGCCGTAGTAGTTCTCACAGGCGTCCTGGAAGACCTCCTGCACGGTGCCGGCGGCGCCGGGGAGGAACACGATGCCGGCGTCGCAGATCTCCAGCAGGATCGCCTCGCGGGTCGCGTTGCGGAAGTACTTCGCGATGGCCGTCGCGAAGGGGTTGGGCGGCTCGTGGCCGTAGTGCCAGGTGGGCACCCCCAGCGAGTCGTGCCCGGGCTGGTGGGCGTCGATCACCTCGAACGCGGCCCGCGCCCAGGCGCCGACGTCGCGGCGGAACGACGGCACCGCGCTCAGCCGGTCGAGGGCGTCGGCCAGCTCGTCGCCAGGCCGGTCGGCGAACCAGGCACCGAGGTTGGCCGCCTCCATCGCGCCGGGGCCGCCGCCGGTGGCGACCGTCAGCCGGGCACCGAGGGCGTGCCCGAGGCGCGCGGCGGCGGCGTACGCCTCCGTCCCGCGCTCCAGGTCGTGCCCGCCCATGACGCCCACCACCGTGCGGCCCTCGAGCCAGGTCTCGAGGGCGACGTCGACGGAGTGGTCGTGGAGGTCCATCGCGAGCGCGTCGTCGGTGTCGCGGCGCCCCTGGGACCAGGCGTACGCCCGCGCGTCGAGGGAGTCGCGGTAGTGCGGGGTGTCGTAGAGGTCGCGCGGGGCGTAGAGGGTGGACCGGTAGGGGTCGACGGGCACGTCCGGGATGGTCGGCAGCACGACAGCCCCGGCGCGGTGCAGCGCCTCGGCGTCGCCGTCGGCGAAGGTGCACCCCAGGAACAGGGCCTGCGCCACCGAGCGCTCGAGGAGCGCCGTGACGCGACCGGTGAGGTCCAGACCGACCAGCCGCCAGCCGGCGAGCGAGCGGGCGCCGCCCCGGAGGCGTCGGTCGAGGTCATCGAGGGAGGTGACGTCGACGACGCGTCCGCGGGTGCGTTTCACGCAGCACAACCTATGCGGCCTGGGCCGTGAGTCTCTCGGAGACTCAGCCCCGAGGACAGGCTCGGCTACCGACGAGTTGGTGGGTGGGGGGCTCGGGAGCGGCCCCGAGGTGCCCCCAACCCGCCAACTCGCCAGTTGGTCGACCAACTGGCGAGTTGGCAGAGCGGGCAGCGGACCCCCTCAGAACGCGTGCGCCATCAGCTCCCCGAAGAGCTCCTGCTCGTCGGCGTCGAGCCCGCGCGAGCGGAACCAGGCGCACATGTTGGCGCAGTCGCGCAGCAGGAAGTCCATCCCGCGCGGGTTGCCCACCAGGTCCACCATCTGCGGGAGGTCGATGATGACCAGCCGGTCACCCGCGGCGAGGGTGTTGTACGGCGACAGGTCGCCGTGCACGAGCCCCGCCTGGACGAGCGTGAGCAGCGCCTCGCGGAGCTGGTCGTAGAAGCCCCTGACCACGGACGGGTCCGGACGGACCTGGGCGACGCGGGGAGCGGTCTCGACCTCCCCGTCGACGGTGTGGGTGATCCACTCCATCATGATCTCGGTGTCGTCGATCTGGACGGGGTAGGGGACCGGCAGGCCGAGCTCCCAGCAGCGCCGCAGCGCGTTCCACTCCGAGATCGCCCACTCGCCGGCGGCCACCTGGCGGCCCCAGGTGGACTTGCGCTTGAGGGCGCGCTCGTCGCGCGAGCGCTTCATCGAGCGGCCCTCGGTGTAGGACGCCGCACGGTGGAAGGTCCGGTGGTCGGTGTCGCGGTAGCGCTTGGCGGCCATCACCACCGCCTCGTCGGGGCGGTGCGGGTCCTCGCGCTCGACGAGGAAGACGTCGGCCTCCTTGCCGGTCTTGAGGACGCCGAGCTCGGTGTCGATGGCGCCGCTGGACGTCACGACCCAGTCGGGACGCGGTTCGGGGCCCCGCATGAGGGCCTCGAGGTCCTCCCAGCGGGACCATCGTTGACCCGCGCCGAGCTCGTCGGCGTAGGTGTCGTAGGAGAAGACGAACGACTCGTCGATGCCCTCGGCGGGCGATCGGTCGTCAGGCCGGAGGAAGTCCTCCGGGAAGTACTGGTGCGGGGGGAGGTGAGACATGTCGTGCGACAAGGTGGGTGCTCCGTGTGTGCGAGAGGTGGTCGGCGGGCAGGCCGAGGACAGTGATGGACATGTCACGGCTCCTCTCGGGACGGGGCGGCACGTGCGAGCAGCACGCGATGTGGCGGGACGCCGGGGCCATCGTCGGACACCCGACGACGCGGCGCAACGGAATTAGTCGGCACCGGGCGGCTGCGGGTGTCGGGCCTGCGCGGGGTCGACGAGGCCCGTGCGCCCGACGGTGCCGGCGAGCGTCCCGCCGATGACGCGTGCGTTCCGGCCTCTCGGGGCGAAAGTCAACCGAGCTACACGAGTATTGCGGACACGCTAGGTTCGGACGGTGACCACGCGACCCTTCTCGAGGCCCCTGCTGGCAGCCGCGCTCAGTGCAGCGATGACCGTCGGACTGACCAGCGCCACCGCGACCGCCGAGTCGGCCGCGACGGCGGAGCGCATCGACGGGGCGTCGGGGATCGGCGATCCCTACTGGCCGCTCGACGGCAACGGCGGCATCGACGTGTCGTCGTACGCCATCTCCAACCGCTACGCGCTGGCGACCAAGCGGCTGAGCGGTCGCACCACGGTCGAGCTCACCGCGACGAGCGCCCTCACGAGCTTCTCCCTCGACTTCCTGCTGCGGGTCTCGAAGGTCACCGTCGACGGCAGGGAGGCTGCCTTCGACAAGGCCGACGGCGGCCACGAGCTGCGGATCACCCCGGCGACGGCGCTCGCCGCGGGCAGCGAGCACACCGTGGTGGTGACGTACGCCGACCACCCGGCGAAGTACTCCTACGCCGGCGAGAGCAACTGGCGGGCCTCCAGGAGCGAGGTCGTGGCCATGAGCGAGCCGCACATGGCGCCGTGGTGGTTCCCCTCCAACGACCACCCGCTCGACAAGGCGATCGTCGACGTCAGGATCCGGGTGCCGATGGGCCGTGAGGTGATCTCCAACGGCGAGCTGAAGGGCCGGAAGGTCGGCAGGAGGTCGACCACGTGGCACTGGCGCGCCGACGAGCCGATGGTGCCCTACCTCGCCTTCTTCGCGGCCGGTGACTTCACCATCGCGCAGGGCACCCACCAGGGCCTGCCGTGGCTCGTCGCGGTCTCGCAGGGACTCAGCGCCACGGAGCAGCGGGCCAGCATGCGCCTGATGAAGAAGACCCCGACCGTCATCGCCGGCCTCGAGAAGGACCTCGGCGACTACCCGTTCTCCGTCGTCGGTGGGCTCACCACCTCGCTCGACCCCGGCTTCGCGCTCGAGAACCAGACGCGCCCGACCTATCCCGCGGTGGGCGGCAGCTACACCAGCCTCGTCGTGCACGAGCTCGCCCACCAGTGGTTCGGTGACGACATCGCGGTGCAGGGCTGGCGCGACATCTGGCTCAACGAGGGCTTCGCCAGCTTCATGGAGTGGCGCTGGGCCGAGAACCGCGGCGGTCGGTCCGGCGAGGAGACCCTGCGCGGCTACTACGAGAGCACCGACGCGCAGTCCGACTTCTGGAAGGTGACCGTCGCCGACCCGGGCGCGGCCAAGGTCTTCGACTCCGCGGTCTACGACCGCGGCGCCATGACGCTGCAGGCCCTGCGCAACCGGGTCGGCGACCAGGTGTTCTGGAAGATCATCCGGACCTGGATCCAGGAGCAGCGGGGCGGCAACGGCTCCACCGAGGAGTTCGAGGAGGTCGCCGGCCGGGTCAGCGGCGCTGATCTCAGCAGTTTCTTCACGGCCTGGCTGCGGACGCCCTCGAAGCCGGCGAAGACCGCGGACAACGGATTGTCCTGACGGTGGTCTCCGCGCCTCAGGTCGCCTGGTTCCGGGCTCCCGCCGACGACACCGGCACGCTCAACGCCTGCTACAACGCCCTCGATATCCACGTCATCCGCGGTCGCGCCGAGGACGTCGCGCTGGCCGATCCCGGCGGTGACTGGACCTTCGCGCGGCTCCTCACCGAGGTGGCGGCGTGTGCCGGGGTGCTGCGCGCCTTCGGCATCGGGATCGGCGACCCGGTCGCGATCGGTCCCGTGCCTCGCGTGACGGGTGTCGTCGTGGCGCTCGCGGCCGCCCGGGTCGGCGCGGTCAGCGTGTACGACGACCCGCCCACCGCCGACGCCGCGGTGGTCGTCGGCTCGACCGACGACGGGGTCGTGCTCACCGCGGACGCCGAGGAGCTCCCGTGGGACATCGCCCAGCGCGCCGGGCGGACCGACCCCGCCGGCTGCTCCGACGTACCCGGTGACGCCGTCCTGTCGCGGCACGGCGACCTGGCGCTCACCGTGCTCACCGCGCTGGGCGCCGCGGACGACCAGGGTCCGCCGGTGCCGCCCGGGGCCGCGCTGGTGGAGGTCGGTGGACTGGCGATGTGGTCGTTCGACGCCCCGGCGGCACCTGACAGACTGACGCGGTGAGTGCCCGCGACATCGTCATCCTCGGCTCGACCGGCTCCATCGGCACCCAGGCGCTCGACCTCGTCCGGGCCAACCCCGACCGCTTCCGCGTGGTCGGGCTCACCGCTGGTGGATCGCAGGAGGAGCTCTTCGAGGCCCAGGTGGCGGAGTTCGGCCCGGCCGTCTCCGGGCTCGGCGAGGACGCCTCGATCGAGGCCGCCGCGATGGCGTGCGACGTGGTGCTCAACGGCATCACGGGCGCGGTCGGGCTGCGTCCGACCCTCGCCGCGCTCGACGCCGGCACGACGCTGGCACTGGCCAACAAGGAGTCGCTGATCATCGGCGGACCCCTCGTCAAGGAGCGCGCCCGCCCCGGCCAGATCGTGCCGGTCGACTCCGAGCACAGCGCGATCGCGCAGAGTCTGCGCGCCGGCTCGGCCAGCGAGGTGCGACGCCTGGTGCTGACCGCGTCGGGCGGCCCGTTCCGCGGGCGCACTGCCGCCGAGCTGGCGGACGTGACCCCCGCGCAGGCGCTGGCCCACCCCAACTTCGCGATGGGCCGGGTCATCACCACCAACTCCGCGACCCTCGTCAACAAGGGCCTGGAGGTGATCGAGGCGCACCTGCTCTTCGACGTCCCCTTCGACCGCATCGACGTGGTCGTCCACCCACAGCAGCTCGTCCACTCGATGGTGGAGTTCGTCGACGGTGCCGTGGTCGCCCAGCTGGGCCTGCCGACGATGATGGTGCCGATCGCGATGGGGCTGGCCTGGCCCGACCGCGTCGCCGGCACGGAGGCGCCGATCGACTGGTCGAAGGCGTCGGACTGGCGCTTCGAGCCGCTCGACGACGACGTCTTCCCGGCCGTCACCCTGGCCCGGGTGGCGGGGGAGCGCGGCGGCACCGCGCCGGCCGTCTACAACGCCGCCAACGAGGTCGCCGTCGACGCCTTCCACGAGGGCCGCCTCCGCTTCTCCGACATCGTGTCCACGGTGGCGAGGATCCTGGCCGCCCACGACGTAGGATCGGGGGAGCACCTCACCGTGGACGACGTCCTCGCGGCCGACGCCTGGGCGCGGACCGAGGCGTCCGCCCTGATCTCCTGACAAGGACCCTCCCCACATGTCCGTCCTGCTCTACACCTTGGGTGTCGTCTCGTTCGTCGTGGCGATCCTGGTCTCGATCGGGCTCCACGAGTTCGGCCACCTCGTCCCGGCCAAGAAGTTCGGCTGCAAGGTGCCGCAGTGGTTCATCGGCTTCGGTCCGACCGTGTGGAGCAAGCAGATCGGCGACACCGAGTACGGCATCAAGGCGATCCCGCTCGGCGGCTACGTCAAGATCGTCGGGATGCTGCCCCCGGGCGCGCAGGACCTCGTCGAGGAGACGACGTACGACGAGGACGGCGAGGCGGTGCACAAGGTGCGCCGGTCCAACACGGGCATGTTCACCCAGCTGATCTCCGACGCCCGCGCCGCGGAGTGGGAGTACGTCAAGCAGCACGACACCGACCGCCTCTTCTACCGCATCGCGTGGTGGAAGAAGGTGATCGTGATGGCGGGCGGCCCGATGGTCAACATCGCCATCGCGTTCTCGCTGTTCGTGCTGCTGTTCGCGACGTACGGCAACCCGCGCGACGAGGTCGTCGAGCCGACCGTCGCCTCCGTCCCCGCCTGCGTGATCCCGGTGGAGGAGGCCGGACGTGCCTGCACCTCGGAGGACCCGGCCACGCCGGCCGCCCAGGCCGGGATCCGGGCCGGTGACGAGATCGTCAGCTTCAACGGCACGCCGTTCGCCGACTGGGACAGCTTCCAGCAGCAGATCCGCGGCAACGCCGACGGTGACGCGGTCATCGAGGTCCGCCGCGACGGCGAGCTGCTCACCCTCGAGACCAACACGACCGTCACGCTCCGGCAGACCTCGGCCGACGACCAGGCGCTCACCGAGGTCGGCTTCCTCGGCGTCCAGCCGGAGGTGAGCCTGCAGACCGGTGGCCTGATCTACACCGGCAAGCAGATGGAGACGATGGCCGCCGAGACGGTCCGGGCGCTCGGCCAGCTGCCCGTGAAGGTCTACGAGGTCGGCCGCGCGATCGTCGGACTCCAGGAGCGCGACCCGCAGAGCCCCGTGTCCATCGTCGGCGGCGGTCGGTTCGCCGGCGAGGCCGCGGCCAGCGACGCCTTCCCGCTGACGGACAAGCTCGTCACGCTGCTCTTCCTGATCGCGAGCTTCAACTTCTTCATCGGCATGTTCAACTTCGTGCCGCTGCTCCCGCTCGACGGCGGCCACATCGCCGGCGCGCTCTACGAAGGCCTCAAGCGCGGCGTCGCCCGACTGCGCGGTCGTCCCGACCCCGGTCATGTCGACGTCGCCAAGCTGCTGCCGATCGCCTACGTCGTCGGCCTGGCGATGCTCGTGATGGGCGTCGTGCTGATCGTCGCCGACCTCGTGGTGCCCCTGCACATCAGCTGAGCGCCGTCCTCCCCGTCCTCCCCGCCCGCCCGAGCGGTGGTGGAGCGACGTTCTCCGTCCGCCGAACGTGGGTGGACCACCGCCGAACGTGCGGCGCGACCGACGCGTCTGTCCGCGGTGATCCACCCACACTTCGACCGTGCAGGACGTGGGTGGAGCACCGCTGCGGGGGCGGTCCCGCCGACGCGGGCGTACGACGCCCCGGCCCGTACGATGGCGCCATGACGTCTGTCGGCCTTGGCATGCCCGCTCTTCCCCCGCCCGTGCTGGCCCCGCGCCGCAAGACGCGCCAGATCAAGGTGGGCTCCGTGGGTGTCGGGAGCGACTCGCCGATCTCGGTGCAGTCGATGACGACCACGCTGACCTCCGACGTCAACGCGACCCTCCAACAGATCGCCGAGCTCACCGCGACCGGCTGCGACATCGTCCGCGTGGCGTGTCCCAGCCAGGACGACGCCGACGCGCTCGCCGAGATCGCCCAGCACTCGCAGATCCCGGTGATCGCCGACATCCACTTCCAGCCCAAGAACGTCTTCGCGGCCATCGACGCCGGATGTGCGGCGGTCCGGGTCAACCCCGGCAACATCCGCAAGTTCGACGACCAGGTCAAGGAGATCGCGCGCGCCGCCAAGGACCGCGGCACCTCGATCCGGATCGGCGTCAACGCCGGCTCGCTCGACAAGCGGATCCTCGACAAGTACGGCAAGGCCACGCCGGAGGCGCTCGTCGAGTCCGCGGTCTGGGAGGCGAGCCTCTTCGAGGAGCACGACTTCCACGACTTCAAGATCTCGGTCAAGCACAACGACCCCGTCGTCATGGTCCGCGCCTACGAGCTTCTCGCCGAGGCCGGCGACTGGCCGCTGCACCTCGGGGTCACCGAGGCCGGACCCGCCTTCCAGGGCACGATCAAGTCCTCGGTCGCGTTCGGCCACCTGCTCGGCCAGGGCATCGGCGACACCATTCGCGTCTCCCTGAGCGCACCCCCGGTCGAGGAGGTCAAGGTCGGCCTGCAGATCCTGGAGTCGCTCAACCTCAAGCCGCGCCGTCTCGAGATCGTCTCCTGCCCCTCCTGCGGTCGCGCCCAGGTCGACGTCTACAAGCTCGCCGAGGAGGTCACCGCCGGCCTCGACGGGCTCGAGGTGCCGCTGCGCGTCGCCGTCATGGGCTGTGTCGTCAACGGACCCGGCGAGGCCCGGGAGGCCGACCTCGGTGTCGCCTCCGGCAACGGCAAGGGCCAGATCTTCGTCAAGGGCGAGGTCATCAAGACCGTCCCCGAGTCGCAGATCGTCGAGACCCTCATCGAGGAGGCCATGCGCCTCGCCGAGGGGATGGAGCCCCTCGAGGGCAGCGAGCCGGTGGTCAGCGTCAGCTGAGCTGGGCGCGCCGAGCTCTGGCGCATCCCTCGGCCCCGAGGCCTCGGTCAACGTCTCCTGGCCGCGCCCAGTCGGTGGGCCGCTGGTCGCGCCGACCGGCGCAGCCCTAGGCTCGCCGCATGCTGAAGACCCGCGAGCAGGTGCGCGTGCTGGGCCCGGGGGACCGCGACCTGTTCGTCGCGCTCGCCGAGCAGGACCCGGTGGTCAACGTCTTCGCCGACTACCGCGCCCGCCTCACCAACCTCGACGAGCGGTGGCTCGGCGGCCAGGTGTGGGGCCGCTTCGAGGGCGACGAGCTCGTCGCCGGCTGCCACCTCGGTGCCAACCTCGTCCCCGTCCAGTGCACCCCCGACGACGTGGGCGCCTTCGCCGACGTGGCGCTGCGCCGCCGCAGCACCGTCGGCACCATCGTCGGCCCCAGCGACGTCGTGGCGGCCCTGTGGGACGTGGTGCAGCCCCGCTGGTCGCGGCCGCGCGAGTACCGCTCGCGCCAGCCGCACCTGGAGATGGACCACCTCCCGGCGGGGACGCCCGCCGCCGACGTACGGCCGACGACGCCCGCCGACCTCGCCGCGCTCTACCCGGCCTGCGTCGCGATGTACACCGAGGAGGTCGGCGTCTCCCCGGAGAACGACGCCGGCGGAGGCGACCTCTACCGCGCGCGCATCCAGCAGCTCATCGGCCGCGGCTGGTCCTTCGCGAGCTTCGACGACCACGGGGTGGTCTTCAAGGCCGAGGTCGCCTGCGTGACGCCGTACGCCGCCCAGGTGCAGGGCGTGTGGGTGCGCCCGGACCGCCGTGGCCACGGCCTCGGCGTCAGCGGCATGGCCGCCGTGGTCGCGCACGTCCTCGGGTCGGGCATGGCTCCGGTCGTGTCGCTCTACGTCAACGAGTGGAACGCACCCGCCCGCGCCGCCTACGCGCGCGTCGGCTTCCGGCAGACCGCGACCTTCGCCACGCTGATGTTCTGACGCCTCACTCGAGGGGCAGCGGGTCGGACGCCGCCTGGCAGCGCGAGGCGCCGCACCTGACCATCGCCGTGCGGGTCCTGCCCTCGAGACGGAAGCTGATCGCCGTGTCGGACTCGAAGACGATGTCGGTGAAGCGATCGGCCGTCCAGCGGCCGAGCTCGCGGCCCGTCACCGTCCGCATGACGAGCAGCCGGACCTTCCCGAACGACGGATCGACGCGCCGGTCGGTCGTGACCATGCGGCGGCCGTCGGGGGAGAGGGCGACCACGCGGTCGACGCACGACCTCCACATGCGTCGCTGAGGAGTCGAGAGGTGGGCGACGAACGTGCACCGCTCGCCGGGCGCGGTCCACCCTGCGGCGATGTCGTCGTCCAGGCTGCCGACCTGGAGGTGCCACTTGTCCGCGATGACGGTGCGCAGCCGGTCCTTCTTCCAGCTCCACACCATCACCCGGCCGCCGTCGCCGCCGATCAGCATCCGGTTGCCGGAGAGGTCGATGGGGTGCGCGAAGCGGCCGACGTTCGCGTCGACCCAGCTCCGGAAGACCTTCGACGCCAGCCGCTCGCCGTCCTTGATCCGTCGCACGGCGACGACCGTGACCCCGTCGCCCGCGAGGGACGCCGTGGCGTAGAGCCGACCGTCGGGGCTGACGAGGGTGTCCTCGTCGGCACCCGGCAGCCGGCGCTTCGTGCCGTCGTGGCCGACGAAGACGGCGTCGGCGAAGCGCCGGTCACGCACGACGTAGCCGCCGCGGGCCGTGGCGACCAGCACCGGCCTCTTCAGGGGTACGACGACCACGCGGGCGTCGTCGACGATCGTCTTCCCCTCGACGTAGGGCCGGGCGAGGTCCGCGCCACGCGGCAGGGAACCGGGCTGGAGGTCGGCGGCAGCGGCCGGACCGGTGAGCGCGGTCAGGAGCACGGCGGCGAGGAGTGCCGCTCGTCGGAGCCGTCCGGGGTGTCGCATGGGTTCCTCCGAGGTGAGTGCCTGCGACCACCTTGGCGCAGTCGGGAGCCCGACGCGAGAAAAAGTTTCGGCGCGACGTATCAGCACGGCGCGTGCCCCCACCTGTGAAGACATGGGGACAATGGTCACCATGTCAGAGCACCGAAGAGCTGAGGGGCAGCTCGAAGAGTCGCCGTGGGACAAGGCCAGTGGGGCGTTCACGGCGTGGCGCGCAGGGGACGCCACCGCCGTGGATGATCTGGTTTCCGCGATGACGCCGGTGCTCTGGCATGTGGTGAGGGCCTATGGACACGACCGGGAGGCGGCTGAAGATGTCATTCAGGCGACCTGGCTCGGATTCGTGCGCCTCCACCAGACCATTGCCGACCCACAGGCGGTCGCGTCCTGGCTGATCACGTCAGCCAGGCGCGGCGCAGCCGCACACGCCAAGGCGGCACGCCGTGCTGCCCCGGTGGAGGACGAGACGCTGGCTGCCGTGCTTCCCGACGAGGAGTCGGCAGAGGCGGTGGCCGTGCTCGACGACGAGGCGCAGCGGCTGTGGGAAGCCGTGGCGACCCTCGACGAGCGCTGTCGCAAGCTGCTGCGCGTGATCGCCTTCATGGACCGACCCGACTACCACGCACTGAGCCAGGACCTCGACATGCCCGTCGGCAGCATCGGCCCCACCCGGGCCCGCTGCCTGGCCAAGGTGCGCACCGCCCTGACGAGAGGAGGCGAGCGATGACCACCGACGATGACACCCGTCTGCTGGACGACCTGCGGGACATGTGGTGGCTGGCCGATCCGCCGCCAGCAGGGCTGACGGCGACGATGATCGCCACCGTCGCGGGCGCCGACCTCGACCAGGAGTGGGAGCTGCTCGTCCTGGTCCGTGACTCGGCCGACGAGCCGGCCGCCCAGGTCCGCGGGCTCTCGACCGCCCGGATGCTCTACTTCACCGCCGCTGGGGGCTGGTCGCTCGACGCGGAGATCGACGGTGACCAGGTCCGGGGCCAGCTGCTCGACCTCGCCGCGGACCTGGGGTCCGTCGAGATCACCGTGGAGACCACCGACGGCCGGGCCTGGACCACCCTGCTCGACGAGGTCGGCTTCTTCGCGATCGAGGCTGAGCCGACCGGGTCCCTCCGGTTCACGGTCAGGATCGGGGGATCGGTCTCCAGCAGCACCTGGGTCGAGCTCTGACCCCTACTCGTCGATGAGGTCCAGCTCGCGGTGCGGCCCGACCATCGGGTCGGAGTCGTAGCGCGCCGTCGCCAGCACGGCGTCACGCGCGTCTCGCGCGGAGGAGCCAGTCTTCGAGATCTCGCGGGCGATCATCCCGGCCACGAGCGGGGCGGCGAACGACGTACCGCTCCAGCGCGCCATGCCGCTGTCGAACACCCGGACGTCGCCCTTGTTCGGGCTCTCATGGCACACGAAGGTCCCGTCAGGGAACGCGTTGACATGGTTGCGACCGAGCGCGTAGACGTCCGCCGAGACGCCGAAGTTGGAGAAGTCCGACACCCGGCCATCACGGTCGAGCGATCCGACGCCGACGCACCACTCGAATGCGGCCGGCCAGAACGGTGCCGACCACGAGTCGTTGCCGGCGGCGGCCACGAGCACGCAGTCCCGGTGGCGCAGGTGCTTGTGGTGGAAGCGCTCCAGGGCGATCGACGGGTAGTCCATCCGGGTGCGACAGCCGGCGGACATGTTGATCACCTGCGGGTCGTGCTTGAGCGCCTGCTCGAGCTGGACCACCAGGTCGGACTCCAGCACGCCGCCTCCGCCGAGGCCGCCGATGGCGAAGCCCTCGACGAAGACCTTGGTCTCGGGTGCGACGCAGCGCACCACGCCGGCGATGAAGGTGCCGTGTCCGGCGTAGGGACGCAGCTCGGGGTCGTTGAGCTCGTCGTCGCCGGTGACGCCGTCGAGCCAGGGCGTACGCGGATCGGTCCCGGACGGCGGGTTCCACCCGGTGTCGACCACGACCACGCTGACGTCGCAGGACTTCTCGTGCTGGGGCACGCGCGGCGGCCACGGCTCCTTGAGGCCGGTCTCCTCGGGCTCGATGGCGGGGCACAGGCTGCCGCCCCCGGGGGAGACGTGCACCCAGTGATCGGGTGAGGCGGCGCCCGGACGTAGTCCGCCGGCCTCGAGCAGGTCGAGGACCTCGGGCACCGACTGCCCGCCGGGACGCTCGGCCAGCACGTAGCGCGCCAGTTCTCCGTCGAGCAGGCGGACGTCGTCGCGGCGTGGCGGTTCCCCGAGGGTGCCCTTGTCGAGCTGTGCGACCGCACGCTCGAAGTCGTCGACGTCCGCGGCCCGCACCAGCACCCGGTCGGGGTGGTAGACGTAGGTGAAGTCGGCCGGGGCTTCGGTGTCCCAGGCCACCTGGCCGTCGTTGGCCGCGCGGAAGTCGCGCAGCTGGTCAGTGGTGCGTCGTCGTGCGTCGCTGCCGATCTTCCAGTCGCCCATGGTGCGACGCTAGTGCGGTCCAGCCGCACCTGACGAGGGTTTGCCACATCCCGGCGCCGCCTTCGGCAAGGATGGCCCCACCATGGTGACCAGGGTCGACGCCGAGGACGTGCTCCGCACCCTCTTCGCCGACCCCCGGGCTGCACGGATCCGAGCGCAGGATGAGCTCGTCCCTGACCTTGATCCGGTGGTCTCCTCGATCGGTCATCAGGTCATCGGGATCGTGTTGCGCGACCTCGGCGAGACGGAGGAGGCGCTCGACCACCTGCGGACCGCGCTGCGACAGGCGCGCGGGGTGAAGGATGCCGGCCGCGTGGCCGACGTGCAGGCCACCCTGGGTGCCACCCTCGCCCTGTCGGGGCGTACGCGGCAGGGCCTGCGCCAGCTCGACGCCGCGGCCTCGGTCCTCGAAGGCGTGCCCCTGGGGACGGTGCTCGTGCGCCGCGCCTGGGTTTCGATCGTCCTTCTGAACCGGTACGCCGAGAGCCTGACGGACCTGCGGCGGGCGCGAGAGGTGTTCGTCGGCCACAAGGAAGTCGAGTGGGAGGCGCGCGTCCTCAACCTGGAGGGATACGCCCGCGGCGCTCTGGGCGATCTGAGTGGTGCAGAGCGCGCATTCGTCTCGGCGACCGAGCTGCACGAGCAGCTGGGTCACCGCGGGGACGTCGCCGTGACCGTCATGAACATCGGATGGCTGGCGTTCCTGGGCGGAGACCTGCCTCGCACCTTCGACCTGTTCGCGGACTCGGCGGCCCGCTTCGACGCCGTGGGGGTCATCAGTTCTGAGCTCGTCGTCGATCGGTGTCATGCCTACTTGGCCGCGGGTCTGGCTGACGATGCGTGGCAGCTCGTGTCAACGACGCTCAGGGCCCGCCAACTTCAGCCCCGCGAGCGAGCGGACGTACTGGTCGCGGCGGCCGAGGCCGCTCTCGCGGCGGGCGACCCGGAGCTCGCCATGGTCTCTGCTGACGATGCCTCGCGGCTCCTGCGCCGCCAAGGGCGTGACCAACGGAGGCTGCGCGCCGAGATGCTCGCCATCGCAGCTCGGGCCGATGCCCGCCTTGCGCCGGGTCCCCTGGTTGCGCGGTCCCGCCGGCTCATCCAGGCCGCACGTGAGATGCAGGCACCCGAGCTGGTGCAGTCACTCGTGCTCGGAGCCCGGGTGGCTGGCTCGTCGCGCTCTTCGGACGCGTCCGCGCTGCGCGACTCCTGGCTGCACGAAGCCTCGCTGTACCGCAACGACCGGTCGAGCCTGACCAGCGTCGTGGGCTGGCTCGCACTCGCCAGGGGACGAGATCTCCACGCGGACTCGGCCGGCGTCCTGCGTGCCTGTGACAGGGGGCTCGCTGCTCTTGACGACCACCGCACAACGCTGGGGAGCCAGGAGCTGATGGCCTTCTCTTCGGGTCATGGCAAGGAGCTGGCCGAGCTGGGCACTCGCACTGCGCTGGCCTCGGGTGACTCCCGGCGGCTCTTGTGGTGGTCCGAGCGCTGGCGGGCTTCGGCCCTCGCCGTGCCACCGGCCATCCAGGAGCACAGCCCCGACATCGCCGCCGACCTTGCGGCCCTACGTGCCCAGCACCGCCGACTGGCCGAAGCCCGCGCGGAGGGTGCTCCCACCGAGCGTCTCCAGGCCCGCGTCCTCCGGCTGGAGCAGTCGGTGAGGCAACGCCTCTTCCACACGCGCGGCACCGGAGCCAGGGCTACCTCGTTCGACGTCGGCGAGCTGCTGGCCGCACTGGCCGAGGACGACACGGTCCTCGTCGAGCTGGTCGAGGTCGACGGCGAGCTCCATGCACTCGTCGCGGGTCGGGGTCGCGTACGACGCCTCCGCGTCGGGTCTGCGGCCGATGCCACCAAGGCCGTGGACTTCGCGCTGTTCGCCCTCCGGCAGGCGGCCCGCGGCCGTCGTGCCCAGCTGGACCTCGCGGGCGCCCGCCTGCAGCGCGCGCTGCTCGGCAGCGCCCTCGACCACACCGGGGACGACCGTGTGGTCGTATCTGGAACGAGCGCCCTGCAGGGCGTGCCGTGGGGCCTGATGCCCGGCCTCGTGGAGCGCCCGGTGACGAGTACGCCGTCGGCGCGGCTGTGGCTCCGGGCACGGTCCGCGCGGCCCGCGGACGACGACCGGCGGGTGATGCTCGTCGGCCCCGGGCTGGGCAGCGGCGGGGCCGAGGTCCCGGCGGTCGCCGCACAGGATCCGGGGGCCGAGGTGCTCGACGGCGACGACGCGACGGTCGCTGCCGCTCTCGCGGCCCTCGACGGCGCAGCCCTGGCCCACGTCGCGGCCCACGGTCACTTCCGCGAGGACAGTCCGCTCTTCTCCTCGCTCACCCTCGCCGACGGACCGCTGCTGGTGCACGACCTCCAGCGCCTGCGCCGCCCGCCGCACCGGGTCGTGCTGTCGGCGTGCGAGTCCGGCGTCATGGCACCGGTCGGTGACCAGGAGCTGCTCGGCCTGGCGGCGGCCCTGCTGTCGATGGGCACGGCAGGCGTGGTCTCCAGCCTCGCCGAGGTCGACGACGCCGCCACGGTCGAGGTGATGGTGGCCCTGCACGCCAGTCTGCGGGCCGGCGGCGGACTGGGCGACGCCCTGCTGGCCGCGCGGTCGTTGGCCGCCGGAGATCCGGTGCTGACGGCCACCGCCGCGTCGTTCACGGTGCTCGGGATCTGAGGGCCTGACGGATCAGGGCGCCTCGACCTTCACCGGGTCGGTCGCGTTCTCACAGGCGCCGAGCGTGCACCGCACGGTGGCGGACTTGCGCTGGCCGTTGACGTCCAGCAGCAGGGCCGTCGGCGACTCCCACTCCCAGCCGCTGAACCAGTTCGTCGTGTACGTCGCCAGCTTGGTGCCGTCGATCTCGCGCAGGTGGATCTCTCCGGGGCCGAGCCCGTCGGTGAGGATGTGGAAGGTCAGCATCTGCGTGCCGTCGGGGGAGAAGGCCGCCACCCGGTCCCGGCAGGACTTCCAGACCTTCTCGCTCCGGTCGCTGAGCCGCACCAGCTTCGTGCACCCGCCGTCGTACGGGTCCTTGGTGGAGATGCTGAGGAGGTCGTGCTCGATGCTGGCCGCGCCGGCCTGCTTCTTCACCAGCGTCCGCTGGCGCCCGGTGGACGGCTTCCACTGCAGCACGCGCTTCCCTGCGCCGAGGACCACCCGGTCGGCCGCGACGTCGAGCAGGCCGACGTAGGGGCCAGGGCCCTTCTCGCCGAGCAGTGTCCCGTCGGCGGCGCTCGCGGCGTACGTGATCACCTTGCGGCCGCCACTGACGAAGGCCTGCCAGGCGAGGGTGCTGCCGTCGGCCGAGAGGATGACCGTCGAGACGTCGATGTCCCGGAGCACGTCGACGACGGCCCCGTCCGCCTCGACGCGTACGACGCGCCGGTTGCGCTTGCGGTCCACGTTGTTCGTGGCGACCAGCCAGCCGCCGTCGACCTCGCCGACGACGCGCGCCACCCTTCCCGGGAGCTCGACGCGGCGGGTGCCGTCGACGAAGTCGCCGGCGTCGATGTGGGGGACCGCGATGTCGGCACCCCGCGTGAGCTCCTGGGGCTGCAGCTCGACGGTCGGTGCGGCGGCCCGGGCCGGCACGGCGAGCGCCGCGCCGGTGGCGAGGACCGCTGCGAGGACGGCCAGCAGGGCGCGGACCGGTCGGTGGTGGCGCATGGTGTGTCCCCCAGGGAGGTGTGGCGTGGGTGGTGCGGGTGTCGTGGAGGAGACGCCGCCGCCGGAGGATCGGTTGCCTCCGGGCGTCAACTGGTTCGCGGTGCCGAGTGCCACGCACCTATCCTTGCGCCCATGACTGGCCGCCTCCTCCGCATGTCGTCCCTATTCGTGCGCACGCTGCGCGACGACCCCAACGACGCCGAGGTCCCGAGCCACCGCTTGCTGGTGCGCGCCGGCTACATCCGCCGCGCCGCGCCGGGCGTCTACACCTGGCTGCCCCTGGGCCTGCGGGTGCTGCGCAAGATCGAGGCCATCATCCGCGAGGAGATGGACGACATGGGCGCGCAGGAGCTGTCGTTCCCCGCGATCCTGCCCAAGGAGCCCTACGAGGCGACCGGTCGCTGGAAGGACTACGGCCCCAACATCTTCCGGCTCCAGGACCGCAAGGGCGCCGACTACCTCCTCGGCCCCACGCACGAGGAGATGTTCACCCTCGTGGTGAAGGACCTCTACTCCTCCTACAAGGACCTGCCCCTCTCGATCTACCAGATCCAGAACAAGTACCGCGACGAGGCGCGACCCCGCGCCGGGCTCCTGCGTGGTCGCGAGTTCGTGATGAAGGACTCCTACTCCTTCGACATCGACGACGCCGGCCTCGAGCGCTCCTACCAGCTGCACCGCGACGCCTACATCCGGATCTTCGACCGCCTCGGCTTCGACTACGTCATCGTCAAGGCCACGTCCGGCGCGATGGGGGGCTCGGCCAGCGAGGAGTTCCTCGCCAAGGCCGAGGTCGGCGAGGACACCTACGTCCGCTGCACGCACTGCGACTACGCCGCCAACGTCGAGGCCGTCACAGTCCGCGCGCCCGAGACGGTGCCGTACGACGACGCTCCCGCAGCGCACGCCGAGGACACCCCCGGCACGCCCACCATCGACTCCCTGGTCGACCACCTCAACGCCTCCTTCCCCCGCGACGACCGCCCCTGGACGGCCGGCGACACCATCAAGAACGTGCTCGTCGTCCTCAAGCACCCCGACGGCACGCGCGAGCCGCTCGCCATCGGCGTGCCCGGCGACCGCGAGGTCGACCAGAAGCGCCTCGAGGGCCAGCTCGAGCCCATCGAGGTCGAGGCCATGGGCGAGGCGGAGCTCGCCGGCCACCCCGCGCTCGTCAAGGGCTACATCGGCCCGGAGGTGCTCGGCGAGGAGTCCAAGTCGGGCATCCGCTACCTCGTCGACCCTCGCGTGGTCGAGGGCACCCGCTGGGTGACCGGCGCCAACGTCCCCGGCGCCCACGTGATCGACCTCGTCGTCGGTCGCGACTTCACGCCCGACGGCACGATCGAGGCCGCCGACGTGCGCGACGGCGACGCCTGCCCCAACTGCGACGCGGGCACGCTCGAGTCCGCCCGCGGCGTCGAGATGGGCCACATCTTCCAGCTCGGCCGGAAGTACGCCGAGGCGCTGGGCCTCAAGGTCCTCGACGAGAACGGCAAGCTCGTCACGGTCACCATGGGCTCCTACGGCATCGGTCCCTCGCGCGCCGTGGCCGCGATCGCCGAGGGCACCCTCGACGAGATCGGCCTGTGCTGGCCCCGCAACGTCGCGCCCGCCGACGTCCACGTGGTCGCCGCCGGCAAGGAGGAGGCGATCCACACCGCCGCCGCGTCGATCGCCACCGACCTCGCCGCCCGCGGCCTCGACGTCCTGCTCGACGACCGCACCGGCAAGATCAGCCCCGGGGTGAAGTTCAAGGACGCCGAGCTCATCGGCGTGCCGACGATCATCACGGTCGGCCGCGGCCTGGCCGACGGCACCGTCGAGGTGCGCGACCGGCGCTCCGACGCGCGCGAGGAGATCCCGGTCGGCGACGCGGCGGCGTACGTCGCGGAGCTCGTCAGGGCCTGAGATGACGGGCGGATCCTGGCGCGACCACCTCGCCTCGATCCGCCCCGACGCCGGCTACGGCGTGTGGCCCATCGCCTGGGGCTCGCTCCCCACCACTCGGCACGCGGTCCGCGAGTCCTACCTCTTCGAGCGCCCGCTCGACGAGGTCGTCACGCTGTGCGCCGAGGCCCCCGCGGTGGCGTACGCCCTGGGGACGCCCACGGGCACCGCTGTCACCTGGTCCACGGACAGCCGCTCCTGGGGTCCCGACGCCAGACGAGCAGCTCGAGCTCGCGGCCGCGCACCAGTGGCAGAGCCCGGCGCCTGGTGGCCGGCCGACCGCGCCTGGGCGACGTCCAACGACACCGACCTCGACTCCACCCTGGTCGGCAGGACGCGGGCGATGGTCGACGACCTGCTCGCCGACGACCGCCTCGAGGTGCTGCCGTGGCCGACGGACGGCTCCCTGTGGTCGGACGCCGACTCGACGGCCCCGTCCTGCATCTTTGTGCGTTGCAACAACATGCAAGTGCGTTTTTGTTACCCCCGCGTGGAATCGAATGCATGATTGTGCATGTGGCCCCGCCACCCCCACAGGAGGGGCCACACAGGGTGATGCTGACCAACCCCACATGCGGTCCGCGTCCTCGGCCATTGGGAAGGATCTCGGGACTTTCCCAATGGTTGAGGCCGCGGGCCGCTTCCCTGTTTCAAGGGGTGCGCCGCGGCCAGCCGCCCGCTCGGTCTCGTTCAGTCCAACTCGGGCGCGCCCGGCCACGCCTGGGGCGCTCCGCCCAGCTCGAGCTGCCAGGTGGCCGACCAGATCGCCTCACCGACGGCCCACTCGCGCACGGTGCCCGACGACTGGGCGACCAGGGCGGCGAGCCGCGCCACGCTCGCCACCTCGAGGGCGAGCGCGGCGGCCTGCACCTGGGGGCCGCGCAGCGGCTGCCCGGCCA
>NZ_JAOPWY010000140.1 GCF_025965415.1 Nocardioides sp. | reverse complement strand
CGGGGTCCTCGTCGCCGGGGATCACCTTGCCGGCGACCAGGCCGGCGATGTGGGCCATGTCGACCATGAGCGTGGCGGCGACCTCGTCGGCGATCTCACGCTTCTTGGCGAAGTCGACCCGTCGCGGGTAGGCCGAGTAGCCGGCCACCAGGATGAGCGGCTTGAACTCGCGTGCCTTCGCGGCCAGCGCGTCGTAGTCGAGCAGGCCCGTCACCGGGTCGGTGCCGTACTGCTGCTGGTGGAACATCTTGCCGCTGATGTTGGGGCGGAAGCCGTGGGTGAGGTGGCCGCCGGCGTCGAGCGACATGCCGAGCAGGCGCTGGTTGCCGAACTCGTGGCGCAGCGTCTCCCAGTCGGCCTCGGTGAGCTCGTTGACGTTCTTGGCCTGCATCTTCTGCAGGTAGGGCGTCTCGACCCTGTTGGCGAGGATCGACCAGAAGGCGACCAGGTTGGCGTCGATGCCGGAGTGGGGTTGCACGTAGGCGTAGGGCGCGCCGAAGAGCTCGCGTGCGTGCTCGGCAGCGAGCGACTCGACGGTGTCGACGTTCTGGCAGCCGGCGTAGAACCGGTGACCGACGGTGCCCTCGGCGTACTTGTCGCTGAACCAGGTGCCCATCGTGAGCAGCACCGCAGGCGAGGCGTAGTTCTCCGAGGCGATCAGCTTGAGCGAGCCGCGCTGGTCGGTGAGCTCCTGGCGGGTGGCCTCGGCGATCCGCGGCTCGACCTTGGCGATCACCTCGAGGGCCTGCGAGTACGCGCTGCTGATCAGGGAGTCGGTCATGGACCACAGCCTAGAGGCCACGCGCGGGCCTGCGACGAGAGGTCGACCCGGCGTGCACGGTGTGACCTGGACCGCACCGACGCCCCCGAGCCAGCGTGCCGCGGCCACGCTTGTCTCACATGATGGAGTGGCGTCCCACATAACGAGATTTCGCCTTGTGGATCGGGTGTCCACTCCCTGAGACTTCTTGACATGGTCACCGCTTCCACCCACGCACACCTTGTGGTTCGACGTCACGTCGACCTCATGCGCGTGGGCAGCGCGACCTGTTGGCATCGCTGAATCGCCGCCCCAGAAACCTCCTTCCGCGCTCAACGTCGCGCGCGGCACTCCTCAGCGAACAGGACTTTCCTGATCATGCCCGACCTCCGGTTCAAGCCCCAGGCTGCCCAGCACACCGAGATCCCGCGCCCCAAGCGCGCCGAGGGTCAGTGGGCGCTCGGCTACACCGAGCCGCTCAACAAGAACGAGCAGTCCAAGAAGGACGACGACCCGCTCAACGTCCGGGACCGCATCCTCCACACCTACTCGCGTCGCGGCTTCGACTCGATCGACCCCGCCGACCTGCGCGGCCGCTTCCGCTGGATGGGTCTCTACACGCAGCGCGCCCCCGGCTTCGACGGCGGCAAGACCGCCCAGCTCGAGGAGGAGGAGCTCGACGACCGCTTCTTCATGATGCGCGTGCGCACCGACGGCGCCATCCTCGACGGTCCCGCCCTGCGCGCGCTCGGCGAGGTCTCGACGGCGTACGCCCGCAACACCGCCGACATCACCGACCGCAACAACATCCAGTACCACTGGATCGAGATCGAGAGCGTCCCGGCGATCTGGGAGCGCCTCGAGGCGGTCGGCCTCACCACGCTCGAGGCCTGCGGCGACAGCCCGCGCCCCTTCCTCGGCTCCCCCGTCGCCGGCATCGCCAAGGACGAGATCATCGACGGCTCGGAGGCGCTCGCCGAGATCAAGCGTCGGATCCTCGGCAACCCCGACTTCTCCAACCTGCCGCGCAAGTTCAAGACCGCGCTGACCGGCCACCCGAGCCACGACGTGGCCCCCGAGGTCAACGACGTGTCGTTCGTGGGCACCGTCCACCCCGAGCACGGCCCCGGCTTCGACCTCTGGGTCGGCGGCGGCCTGTCCACCAACCCGATGCTGGCGCACAAGCTCGGCGTGTGGATCCCGCTCGACGAGGTGGCCGACGCCTGGGAGGGCGTCGCGGGGATCTTCCGCGACTACGGCTACCGCCGGCTGCGGTCCAAGGCGCGCCTGAAGTTCCTGCTGGCCGACTGGGGCAAGGAGAAGTTCCGCGAGGTCCTCGAGAACGAGTACCTCCACCGCGCGCTGGTCGACAACCCCTCCCCCGAGGCGCCCCTCGCCCAGGGCGACCACATCGGCATCCACGAGCAGAAGGACGGTCGGTTCTACGTCGGCGCGGCCCCGATCGTCGGCCGCATCGACGGCACGACGCTCTCGGCCCTCGGCAACCTCGTCGAGACGTACGGCGCCCGCGGCGCGCGCCTCACCGCCTACCAGAAGCTCGTCGTGATCGGCGTCGCCGCCGAGGACACCGCCGCGTTCGCCGACGACCTCGAGAAGATCGGCCTGACTGCGCGTCCCAGCAACTGGCGGCGCTCGACCATGGCCTGCACCGGCATCGAGTTCTGCAAGCTCGCCATCGTCGACACCAAGGAGCGTGCCCGCCGCCTGGTGACGGAGCTGGAGAAGCGCTTCCCCGACCTCGACACCCAGATCTCGGTCAACGTCAACGGCTGCCCGAACGCCTGCGCCCGCACCCAGGTCGCCGACATCGGCCTGAAGGGTCAGCTCGTGATGGACGAGGACGGCACGCAGGTCGAGGGCTTCCAGGTCCACCTGGGCGGCGCCCTCGGGCTCAACCCGGCGATGGGCCGCAAGCTGCGCGCCCACAAGGTCACCAGTGCCGGCCTCGACGACTACGTCACGGCCGTCGTCTCGGCGTACCTCGCTGACCGCACCGACGGCGAGCGGTTCGCCGCCTGGGTGACGCGTGCCGACGAGGCCCTGCTGCGCGGGGAGCCGGTGGCTCCCTGATGTCCGAGCGTGCCCAGCCCTTCCACTGCCCCTACTGCGGGGACGAGAACCTGTTCCCCCGCGAGGGCGCAGGGGCCTGGGAGTGCCGCTCGTGCCTGCGCGCCTTCACCGTGCAGATGACCGGGATGGTCCCGCGTCCGTCGGTGGGGGGTGGTCAGGCATGAGCCTCTCCACCCGCGCCGCCCGCGCCTTCAAGGGCACCCACACCGAGGGACGTACGCCGGAGGAGCTGCGCGAGCTGGTCTCCCACGTCGGCGCCGAGCTCGAGCTCGCTCCAGCCGAGGTCATCATCGAGTGGGCCGTCGCCACCTTCGGCGACCGGTTCGCGATCACCTCGTCGATGGGCGACGCCGTGCTGGCCCACCTGGCCTCGACGGTCGCGCCGGACATCGACGTGGTCTTCCTCGACACCGGCTACCACTTCATCGAGACCATCGGCACCCGTGACGCGGTCGCGGCGACCCTGCCGGTCAACGTGCGCAGCATCACGCCCGCGCAGACCGTGGCCGAGCAGGACGCCGCCTACGGCAAGGACCTCTACAAGACCGACCCCGACCTCTGCTGCGCGCTGCGCAAGGTCAAGCCGCTCGCCGACACCCTCGCCGAGTACGACGCCTGGGCCACCGGCCTGCGTCGGGCCGAGACCCACAACCGGGTCATCGCGCCGGTCGTCGGCTGGGACGCCCGCAAGGGCAAGGTCAAGGTCTCCCCCCTGGCCCGCTGGAGCGACGAGCAGGTCGAGACCTACATCGCCGACCACGGCGTGCTGGTCAACCCGCTCGTCCACGACGGCTACCCCAGCATCGGCTGCTTCCCCTGCACCCGCCGCGTGGCGCCCGGCGACGACCCCCGCAGCGGGCGCTGGGCGGGCACCACCAAGACCGAGTGCGGGATCCACGCATGAGCACACCCCACGACGTTCTCCTCAGCACGTGCGACAACGAGGTCGCACCCACGAAGCACCGCACCACTACGCACGATCGGAGGCACCCCTGATGGCTGCACCTGCTCTGGTTGCCCTGGCCCACGGAAGCCGGGACCCGCGTTCGGCCGCGACGATCAAGTCGCTCGTCGCCGAGGTCAAGGGCATGCGCCCCGACCTCCGCATCGAGACGGCCTTCCTCGACCTCGCCAAGCCGTCCTTCGACACGGTCGTCGACCGCCTGGTCAAGGCGGGCTTCGACGAGATCGTCGTCGTGCCGCTGCTGCTCACCGAGGCCTACCACGCCAAGGTCGACGTGCCCGAGGTGATCGCCGCCGCCATGGCCCGGCACGAGGGGCTCCGCATCCAGGCCAGCAAGATCCTCGGCATGGAGGCCGCCTTCCTCGAGGTGCTCGACGTCCGCCTGCGCGAGGCGCTCAAGGACGCCCGCGTGCGCGAGCTCGACGCGCTCGTGCTGGCCGCGGCCGGGTCGTCGGACCCGCTCGCCAACCAGGCCGTCGCCCGGATCGCTCGCACGTGGGGCGCGCGTCACCGGCTGCCCGTCACCGCCGCCTTCGCCTCGGCCGCCCCGCCGGCCACCGGTGAGGCCGTGCGCGCCTTCCGCGGCCAGGGCAAGCGCCACATCGCCGTCGCGTCGTTCTTCCTCGCGCCGGGCCGGCTGCCCGACCGCGCGGGGGAGCTCGCCCTCGAGGCCGGTGCCGTCGCCGTCTCCGACCCGCTGGGTGCCCACCCCGCCGTGGCCCGCGCGATCCTCGCGCGCTACGCCGTCGGAGCGGTCGAGCTGGTCCCGGTCTGAGCCGAGCCAGGTCCGAGGTGCTTCAGCGCCTCGCGGCGTGAGAGCCCGCTGAGCCGGTCGGCGTGGGTCGAGACAAAGGTCTCGA
>NZ_JAOPWY010000088.1 GCF_025965415.1 Nocardioides sp. | reverse complement strand
GCCATCGGGTCGACCTCGCTCATCCGCAGCGCGGAGACGAAGACGAGGTTGCCCTTGGACTTCGACATCTTCTCGCCGTCGTAGGCGACCATGCCGGCGTGCGTGTAGGTCCGCGCGAAGCGCGCGCCGGGGTGCGCCACCTGGCCGTGGCCGGCGGACATCTCGTGGTGCGGGAAGGCCAGGTCGCTGCCGCCGCCCTGCACGTCGAACGACGTGCCGAGGTGATCGAGCGCGATCGCGGTGCACTCGATGTGCCAGCCGGGCCGCCCGGGTCCCCACGGGCTGTCCCAGGCCGGCTCACCCGGGCGCTCGGCGCGCCAGAGCAGGCAGTCGAGCGGGTCGCGCTTGCCCTCGCGGTCGGGGTCGCCCCCGCGGTCGGGGAAGATCGCGAGCATCGCCGCGCGGTCGAGACCGGACACCGCCCCGAACGTGTCGTCGGCGGTCACGGAGAAGTAGAGGTCGTCGTCGACGCGGTAGACGGCGCCAGCCTCGTCGAGGCACTGGATCAGCTCGATGACCTGCGGGATCGACTCCACCGCGCCGATGTAGTGGGCGGGCGGCAGGACGCGCAGCGCCTCCATGTCGTCGCGGAAGAGCTGCGTCTCGCGCTCGGCGAGCTCGACCCAGTCGACCTTGACCTTGGCGGCCCGCTCGAGCAGCGGGTCGTCGACGTCGGTGACGTTCTGGACGTAGGTGACGTCGTGGCCGGCGTTGCGCCAGGCGCGGTTGAGGAGGTCGAAGCCGACGTAGGTCGCGGCGTGGCCCATGTGCGTCGCGTCGTAGGGCGTGATGCCGCAGACGTACATCCGGGCCGGACCCCCGGGCCGGGTCTCGACCAGGGCGCCGCTCGCGGTGTCGTGCACCCGCACCGGCGGGGCCGTCACGGACAGTCGGGGAACGTCGGGGGACGACCAGGCACGCATGGCGGGCAGCCTATCCGTCGGTCGGGAGGGACCGACGCACGAGGGGCGGCGTCACCGGCGGCCTCAGAACGGTGGCCAGGGGATGACCGGGTACGCCGACGAGGCGGGCGCCGGGAACGCACCGCGCGCCAGCAGCCGTGAGATCCGGCGCGCCGTGGTGGCCACCTCGTCCTGGGACACGAGCCCGGCGAGCCGCCGGCCGAGGTCGCCCGCGAGGGCGGAGTCGAGCCGGCGCAGGCCGGCCGCCTCGTCGTCCGTCAGGGGCTCGCCGACGAAACCCCACAGGACGGTGCGCAGCTTGTGCTCCACGTGGAAGGTCAGGCCGTGGTCGACGCCGAAGCGGTGGCCGTCGGGCATCGGCAGGACGTGGCCGCCCTTGCGGTCGGCGTTGTTGACCACGACGTCGAACAGCGCCATCCGGCGCAGCGCCTCGGAGTCCTCGTGGACCAGCGAGACCGGCTGGTCGTGCGCGTCGAGCCCGTCGAAGACGTGTCGGAAGCCGTCGGGGAGCTCCCCCTCGGCGACGATGTCGACAGGTGACTGGTCCTCGACCTCGTCGCGCCACAGCTGGACCATGCCCGGGCCGTGGGGGCCGTCGCCGAGGACCGTCGGCGGCACGATGTTCCAGCCGAGCGCCTCGGAGACGGCGTACGCCGCCACCTCGCGGCCGGCGAGGGTGCCGTCGGGGAAGTCCCACAGCGGTCGTTCGCCCGCGACGGGCTTGTAGACGACGCGGACGCCGTCGAGCTCGCCGACGAAGGTCGCGTTGGAGGCGGGCAGCACCCGGCCGTGGAGCGTGAGCTCGCCCGTCGGGAAGCCTTCCGGGCGGCCCCCGGACAGGTCTGCGTCAGGGCTCACGACGACGGAAGCCGTTGGCCCGGACGCACAGGTGTCCCGCGGGGTCGACCGGCTCCCCGCAGAAGGGGCAGTCGGGGCGGCCCGCGCCGATCACGGACCGCGAGCGCTCGACGAACGACCGCGCGGCGGCCGCCGAGAGCCGGACGAGGAAGATCTCCTCCGGCTCGGGCTCGAGCAGGTCGTCGAGGTCCTCCTGCAGCTGCTCCGGAGAGACGACGGCGGCCTCGGTGAAGGGGAAGACCTCGATCACCACGCGCTCGTCGGTGCCGTCCCACGACAGCGTCATCGTGCCGGCGCGGAACTCCTCCTCGATCGGCTGCTCCAGGGGCTGCTTGTCGACCAGGTCGCGGGGTGCGATCGCCGGGATCAGCACCTCGTCGCCGGCCGCATCCATCAGCTCGTCGAGGAGCTCGTCGATGCGCTCGGCGAGGGCCGAGACCTGCTGCTTCTCGAGCGAGACGCTGACCAGGCGCGCACCCTCGCGGGCCTGGAGGAAGAAGGTGCGCTGGCCGGGCTCGCCAACGGTGCCGGCAACGAAGCGCTCGGGCGGGTCGAAACGGTGCACGACAGGCATGCCACTCACCCTAGGACGTCGCTGTCTGCGGTCCGGCCGCGGTGCCCGGCCCCGCTCCCCCGCCGACATCCGCGTCGCCGCTGCGACGTCGGCGCGCCTTCTTGGGCGGGATCAGCCAGGTCAGGTCCCCGGCGTGCGTGTTGGTGCCGAGGACGAACGGCCGCGACTCGCTGTAGCGCACGATCGACACCGAGGCCGGGTCGACGTGGATGCGCTGGAAGAGGTCCAGGTGCGTGCCGAGGGCGTCGGCGAGGATCGACTTGATGACGTCGCCGTGGCTGACCACGAGCCACACCGCGTCCTCGCCGTGCTCCGCCGCGACGCGGGCGTCGTGGCGCCGGACGGCGGCCACCGCCCGGTCCTGCATGGCCCGCATCGACTCACCACCGGGAAAGGTCGCCGCCGAGGGCTGGGCCTGCACGGTCTTCCAGAGCTTCTCCTTGGCCAGCTCCCGCAGGGGCCGGCCCTGCCACTCGCCGTAGTCGCACTCGGACAGCTGCTTGTCCGTGGTGGCACGCAGGGTCTGCGCCTGGGGCCGGGTGATCTCGCGGCACGTCTCGCGGCACCGCTCGAGCGGGCTCGTGACCGCGGCGGCGAGGCGTACGCCGGCCAGCCGCTCACCGACGGCCGCCGCCTGGCTCACGCCGGTGTCGTCGAGGTGCACGCCGGGCAGGCGCCCGGCCAGGACGCCGGTCGCGTTGGCGGTGGAACGGCCGTGTCGGACGAGGATCACAGTGGGCACCTGTCGACCCTAGTGGGACTAGCCTGACCCAGTGATCGTGGACAACGCCCTCTACCACCAGGGCAAGCGGGTCCCGCTGGGTGCGGGCGACGACCAGAGCCTCGGGCACGCGCGGGTGCCGTGCGACCCGGGTGACTTCCAGTGGATCGGCATCCACGACCCGAGCCCCGACGAGCTCCAGCTGATCGCCGACACCTTCGACCTGCACCCTCTGGCTGTGGAGGACGCGGGCGACTCCCACCAGCGGCCCAAGCTCGAGCACTACGGCCAGACGCTCTTCCTCGTCCTCAAGACGCTCTGGTACGTCGATGCGGAGGACGCCGTCGAGACGGGCGAGATCAACGTGTTCGTCGGCAAGGACTTCGTGGTCACCGTGCGCCACGGCGAGGGCATCGACCTCGCCGAGTCGCGCCGCGACCTCGAGGCCCGGGCCAAGGTGCTGGAGGCCGGACCGATGGGGGTCGTCTACGCCATCTGCGACCGGGTCGTCGACGAGTACGAGCGGGTTGGCGCCGCGCTCGAGGAGGACGTCGACGAGGTGGAGCAGTCCGTCTTCTCCACCGCGCGCACCGACGACTCGACCCGCATCTACGTCCTCAAGCGGGAGATCGCCGAGGTGCGCCGGGCGGTGCTGCCGCTGCGCGAGCCGATGCGCAAGTTATCCACGGTCTCGGAGAGCGGTGCCATCCCACGCGCCCTCATCCCCATCACCTCCGAGGCCGCCACCTACTTCCGCGACGTGGCCGACCACCTCCAGCGGGTCTCCGAGGTCATCGACAGCCTCGACATCCTCCTGTCGACCGCCTACGACGGTCACCTGGCCCGGATCTCGGTCCAGCAGAACGAGGACATGCGCAAGATCTCCGCGGGCGCCGCGCTGGTCGTCGTACCCACCCTGATCGCCGGCGTGTACGGCATGAACTTCACGCACATGCCCGAGCTGTCCTGGACCTACGGCTATCCCTTCGCCCTGGTCCTCATGGCGGGCGTGGCGGCCGGGCTCTTCGCGCTGTTCAAGAAGTCCGGCTGGTTGTGACGCCACCCTCGACCGCGCCCTCGGCGTGGCGGGTGGTGTGGTGGTTCGGCTTCGTCAGCCTGAGCGCCGACATGGTCTACGAGGGGGCTCGCTCGGTCTACGGACCGCTGCTCGCGGCCCTCGGCGCGTCGGCCGTGGTCGTCGGCCTCGTCACTGGTGCGGGCGAGGCCGTCGCGCTGGTGCTTCGGCTGGCCTTCGGCCCCCTGGCGGACCGCACCGGCCGCTACTGGTCGCTGACGATCCTCGGCTACGGCCTCACCGCCGTGTGCGTGCCGCTGCTCGCCCTCGCACCACGCCTCGGAGCCGCGGGGCTGGGCTTCGCGGCGACCATGATCCTGCTCGAACGCCTCGGCAAGGCCGTGCGCTCGCCGTCGAAGTCGGCGCTGCTCGCATACGTCGCCGCGGCCGTCGGGCGCGGGCGCGGCTTCGGCGTCCACAAGGCGCTCGACCAGGTAGGTGCGTTCGCGGGCCCGCTCCTGGTGGCGGGGGTGGTCGCCTTGGGTTCGCTGTGGTGGGGCATGGCGGTGCTCGCCGTGCCCGGCGCGATCGCGATGCTGCTGCTGTTCACGCTCCGTCGCAGGGTCCCCGACCCGGGGGTGTACGACGCCCAGGCTGCCGCCGTGCCCGCGGCCGGCGCCGCGGAGCGACGCGGGTGGTGGGCGGAGGCGGTCGGCGCCGGGTTGTCAGGCGACTTCTTCCGCTACGCCGTCGCCGCGTCGCTGACCACGGGCGCACTGGTGACCTTCGGCATCATCGGCTACCACCTGACCGTCGAGGGACTCGTGCCCGTCGCGGCGGTCCCGGTCGTCTACGCCGGGGCGATGGCGGTCGAGGCGGTGGCGGCCCTGCTGGTCGGCTCGATCTACGACAGCACCGGCCCCAGGGTGCTGCTCGTCGTGCCCGTCCTGGTGGCGCTGGTTCCCGCACTCGCGCTGGGGTCGGCCCTCGCCGCCGTCGTCGTCGGCGTCGTGGCGTGGGGCTCCGCGCAAGGCGTGCAGGACTCCACGGTCAAGGCCGTGATCGCGGACCTAGTGGAGGCGCCGCGCCGGGCGACGGCGTACGGCGTCTTCGCGGGCATCCAGGGTCTGCTAGCCATCGTCGGCGGCGTGGGTGCCGGCTGGCTCTACGAGCGGTCGCTGCCGGCGCTGGTCGCGGTGGTGGCGGTCTCCCAGGGCGTTGCGCTGGTGCTCCTGGTGGACACGTTCAGGCGCTCAGCACTCCGGCACCGAGCAGGATGAGCGTGCCCGCGCCGAGCAGGATCCGGTAGACGACGAACGGCGTGTACGACCGGGTGCTGACGTAGCGCAGCAGCCACGCGATGGCGGCGTAGCCGACGACGAAGGAGACGACCGTCGCGGTGAGGGTCGGTCCCCAGCCGAAGTCGTTGTGGCCGTGGGGGATCTCCTTGAGCTCGAAGAGCCCCGCCCCGACCACCGCCGGGATCGCGAGCAGGAACGCGAAGCGGGTGGCGGCCTCACGGTCGAGGCCGAGGAACCGGCCCATCGAGATGGTCGCACCCGAGCGCGAGACGCCGGGGATGATGGCGAGGGCCTGGGCCAGGCCCATGAGCACGGCGTCCTTGAGGGCGAGCTTGCCCAGTGGGCGGTCCGTGCGACCGATGCGGTCCGCGATGCCGAGCACCACGCCGAGCACGATCAGCGTGGTGCCGATGATCCAGAGGTTGCGGAAGTCCTTCTCGATCACGTCCTTGAGGAGCACGCCCAGCACCACGATCGGCAGCGAGCCGACGATGATGTACCACCCCATGCGGGCGTCGAGGGTGCCGCGGTACTCCGGCTGGACGAGCGAGCGGACCCAGGCGCTCCCGATGCGCCAGATGTCCTTGCGGAAGTAGATCAGCACGGCGAGCTCGGTGCCGATCTGGATCACCGCCGTGAAGGCCGCGCCCGGATCGCCCCAGCCGAAGAGCTCGGGGAAGATCCGCAGGTGCGCGCTGCTGGAGATCGGGAGGAACTCGGTCAGCCCCTGGATGACACCGAGCACCACGGCCTTGAAGAGATCCATCACAGGGCAGGAGCCTACGGGCGCGTCAGGTCCCGTCCGCGCAGGACCCGTCGCTACTCTCACCTCCATGCAGCAGCGTTCCCTCGGCGCCACCGGTCTTAAGGTCTCCCGGCTGGGTCTGGGCACCATGACCTGGGGCCGCGACACCGACGAGCACGAGGCGCGCGACCAGCTCATCGCGTTCGCCGAGGCGGGCGGGACGCTGGTCGACACGGCCGCCGGCTACGGCGACGGTGCCAGCGAGGAGCTGATCGGCACCCTCATCGGCGACGTCGTCGGTCGCGACGAGGTCGTGCTGGCCACGAAGGCCGGCATCTCCCGTCGTTCGGGCGAGCGGGTCACCAACACCTCGCGCGGCCACCTGCTCACCACGCTCGACGCCTCGCTCCGGCGCCTCGGGGTCGACCACGTGGACCTGTGGCAGGTCCACGTGTGGACCGACGAGGCGCCCGTCGAGGAGACGCTGTCGGCGCTCGACCTCGCGGTGACCTCCGGTCGCGCGTCCTACGTCGGCATCTCCAACTACACCGGCTGGCAGACCGCGCAGGCCGCCACCTGGCAGCGCGCGGTCCCCGGTCGCACTCCCCTGGCCTCCACCCAGGTCGAGTACTCCCTGCTCAACCGCCAGGTCGAGCACGAGGTCCTCCCGGCGGCCGAGGCACTCGGCCTCGGTGTCCTGCCGTGGTCCCCGCTCGGACGCGGCGTGCTGACCGGCAAGTACCGCACCGGTACGCCGTCCGACTCGCGCGGCGCCACCGAGCACTTCGCCCGTTTCGTCGGGGCCTACCTCGACGAACGTGGCCGGGGCATCGTCGAGGCGGTCGCGCGTGCCGCCGACGGGCTCGGCTGGTCTCCCCTGGAGGTGTCCCTGGTCTGGGTGCGCGACCGGCCCGGGGTCACCTCGCCGATCGTCGGGGCCCGCACCGCCGCCCAGCTCGACGGCGCACTCGGCATCGAGGAGCTGACCCTGCCTGCCGAGATCGTCGACGCCCTCGACGACGTGTCCGCCGACTGACCGCACCGAGACCGGGAGGAGACCCCATGCCCAGGATCCAGCGCCGCCCACCCGCCCGCGGGGTGGAGTGGGAGTTCGACACGCTCGTGCTGCCCAGCGACTTCTCCCGCAACGTCGTGACCCGGTTGCTCGTCGAGCGCGCCGAGCACGGCGGCTGGGAGCTCGACCGGCTCCGCATCGGCCACGACGGCAAGCGCCGGGTGGTGCTGCGCCGCAAGATCATCCGCCAGCGGCTGACCCTCTTCGCCGGCTGACCCGGGCGCCTCACCAGCCGGAGGTGCCCGGCGATCCCTTGAACGGTCCGGTGACGCGTGAGGTGATCCAGCCGCCGTAGAAGTGGCCGGGCTGCGGCTGGACGACCTCGCCGTCGACCGTGCAGCGGTCCACGCGACCGGGATAGAGCGCGACGTGGTCGACCAGCGCCTCGAAGCCCTTCGACGGCGTGGGGTAGGTCCAGGCGATGGCGGGCAGCACCTCGTCGCCGACCACGAGGTCGAAGTAGTCGGCTCTGCCCTTCCACTCGCACCACGAGGCGCCCTGCTGCCCGGGGCGGAGGACTCCGTCGGCGAAGGCGCTCCGCGGCAGGTAGTAGGTCGGCGGGTGGCTCGTCTCCAGCACCCGCAGGCTCGCGGTCGTGTCGGCCAGCACGACGCCGGCGTGGGTCACCACGACGTGCTCGCTGCTCGGCTCCACCCGGGGTGGCCGCGGGTAGTCCCACACGGACTCGGTCATGCCTCGAATCTACGGACGGGGTCCTACCGGTCCTGCAGCCATGCCGCGCCGCGCCGCGCTGACGCCTGCGCGAGCCACGCCTCCTCGACGATCTCGATCAGCTCGTCGCGGTCGATCTCGCCGACGCGAGAGGCCCGGAGGAGGACCGAGGGATGCCCATCGAAGTGCGCGGTGGTGAAGAAGGGCAGCCGGTCGTCCTGGAGCAGCGCCTGCTTGTCGCCCTCGGACGCCACCCAGATGACGATGACGTCGTCGTAGCGCTCTCCCGTCTCGGGGTCGACGGCATCGGGTCGGGGGGTCCGGAAGAAGACGAACGACTTGCTCCCTACCTGGTAGACGGGGTTGCTCTCAGGCCGGAAGACGGTCACGTGGGGCATCGCTCGCGCGGTGGCGTGGATGTCCTCGACCGTCGCCGGCCGAGTCATGACGCTCCACCCGGGCGCCTCAGTCCACCGGGCGTGGTCGCGTCGACCTCTCCCGGGATGCCGAGCAGGGTGAGGAGCCGATCCCACAGCCGCTCGTGGCGCTGCATCAGTCGACGGCCGCCTCGGCACGGGCCCGGAGCTCGCGCACCATGGCGTCCGGGTCGTCCGCGGAGTAGACCGCGGAGCCGGCGACGAACACGTCGGCTCCGGCCTCGACGCAGCGCTCGATGGTCTCCAGCGACACCCCGCCGTCGATCTGGAGCCAGGTCTCGACGCCGTGCTTGCGCATCAGCTCGCGCGCGGTGCGGATCTTGGGCAGGCACAGGTCGAGGAACTTCTGACCGCCGAAGCCCGGCTCGACCGTCATGATCAGCAGCATGTCGAGCTCGGACAGCAGCGCCTCGTAGGGCTCGACCGGGGTGGCCGGCTTGAGCGCCATCGACGCGCGCGCCCCCTGGGCACGGATCTCGCGGGCGAGCCGGACGGGCGCCTTGGCCGCCTCCGCGTGGAAGGTGACCGACCCGCAGCCGGCCTCGGCGTAGGCCGGGGCCCAGCGGTCGGCGTCCTCGATCATCAGGTGGACGTCGATCGGCTGGGTGGCGTGCCGGCTGAGGGCCTCGATGACCGGCAGACCCAGCGTCAGGTTGGGGACGAAGTGGTTGTCCATCACGTCGACGTGCACCCAGTCGGCGCTGGGGATCCGGGCGACCTCGTCGGCCAGGCGCGACAGGTCGGCGTTGAGGATGCTGGGAGTGATCTGGATGCCCACGCCCTGATCCTAGGGACTCGGTGCGTCATCCTTCCGCGCGGCTCGGCTGTGGACGGGTACGACGACGTGCAGCGCGTTGCGGTCCACCTCGAACGTCGCCGGCGTGGTGGCCGCGACCTCACCGTCGAGGTTGACCTCCAGGGGCTCGTCGGTGAGCAGCCGGAGGCGGCGCGCCGTCGCGTGGTGGACCCGCTCGTGCTCGACGAGGTGGCCGGTGCGCAGCAGGCGCGCGATCGAGACGTGGTCGCGCAAGCGGCCCTGCTCGACGGCGTACACGTCGAGGAGGTGGTCGTCGATGGACGCGTCCGGGGACACAGTGAGGCCGCCGCCGTAGTGCCGTCCGTTGCCGACCGCCACCTGCATGAGGTCCGGCAGCTCCAGGACGGTGCCGTCGTCGAGCTCGAGTCGCGCCGAGAAGGGGCGGTGCCCGCGGTAGGCCCCGAGAGTGGCCACCGGGTAGGCGAACCTCCCGAGCCGACGCTTGAGCCCCGGGGTCAACCGCCGCGCCACGGCCACCGAGAGACCGAGTGACGCGACGTTGAGGTAGGCCCGCCCGTCGACCCTGCCGAGGTCGACGTCGACCACCTTGCCGGTGAGGAGGGTGTCCACGGCGGCCGCCAGGTCGGTGGGGATCTCCAGCGTGCGGGCGAAGTCGTTGGCGGTGCCCAGCGGCAGCACGCCGAGGACCGTCCCGGTGTGGGCGACCAGCCCGGCGGCACATCCGATCGTGCCGTCCCCGCCGCCGACCACCAGGAGGTCCGGCCCCTCGTCCATCGCCGCACCCAGCGCGTCGAGCAGCTCCAGCCCGCCGTGGGCCGGGTGGACCACGACCTCCTCGGAGGTCTTCTGCAGCGCGGGCTTCACGAGCGGCAGGGCGCGGGCTCCGGTGCGCGACGCGGTGTTGACGACGACGGCGACGCGGCCGAGAGGGGGCTGGGTGTGCAGGCCTTCGGACATGCCGCCCACGCTAGGAGGCCCACGTGAGAGGACGGTGAGGACTGCCTGTGCGCGGGCTGTGGCTCAGTCCTGCTCCGGCTCCGGAGGCGTTGCAGCGCCCTCCGCCTCGTCACGGTCCGCCCACTCCAGCAGCGGCGCGATGTCGAAGGGGTGGCCGTCGATGTCGGCGTGCAGGTCGCCGATCTCGGCGAAGCGCTCCGGCATGGTGAAGATCGTGAAGTCGTCGGGCTCGCAGTCGTCGACCTCGTCCCACCGGATCGGAGCGGACACGCGGGCCTCGGCCACCCCGCGCACGGAGTAGGCGGCCGCGATCGTGTGGTCACGGGCGTTCTGGTTGTAGTCGACGAAGAGCTGGGCCGGGTCGCGGTCCTTGCGCCACCAGGCGGTGGTCACCTCTCCCCCGCCCCGGCGCTCGACCTCGCGCGCGAACGCCAGCGCGCCACGGCGTACGTCCTGGAAGCCGTGGTCGGGCGGGATCCGGACGTAGACGTGCAGGCCCGAGCCGCCGCTGGTCTTGGGGAACCCCACCGCGCCGAGCTCGTCGAGCACCCCGTGGGCGACGTGCGCGACGCGCTGCACGGTGGCCCAGTCGCAGTCCGGCCCCGGATCGAGGTCGATGCGCCACTCGTCGGGCTTCTCGGTGTCGGCGCGGCGGCTGTTCCACGGGTGGAACTCGACGGTGGACATCTGGACCGCCCAGATGACGCTCGCCAGCTCGGTCACGCAGAGCTCGTCGGCGGTGCGCTTCCATCGCGGGAAGAACAGCTGGACGGTCTCGACCCACTCCGGCGCCCCCGCGGGCAGGCGCTTCTGGTGCACCTTGTCGCCCGCCAGGCCCTTGGGGAAGCGGTGCAGCATGCAGGGCCGCTCGAAGAGCGCGTTGACGATGCCGTCACCCACGGCGAGGTAGTAGTCGACGAGGTCCATCTTCGTCGCGCCCGGCCTGCCGTCGCGGGGAGGGAAGTAGATCCGGTCGGGGTTGGTGACCTTGACGACGCGGTCGTCGACCTCGACCTCGGTGAACGGCGACGGCATGCCCCGAGCCTAGTCGGGAGCGGGCGCTACTTCTTCGCAGCAGCCGGCGTGCTCTCGGCCGGGGTGGGTGCGGGCGCCGGCTGGTCGACCGTAACGGTCACCGCGTCGGACCAGCCCTCGTCGGCGTACTGGCTCTCCGGGCGGTGCCAGCGGAACTCGGTGGTGTCGGGGACGGGTACGTCGACCTGGGCGACGCCGCTCCGGTCGGGCAGGACGGCGGGCCCGACCGGGCTCCACACGCCTCCCGGCGCCCGGGACTCGAGGACGAGGGGGTCGCCGGTGACGCGGCCCCCGCCGTCGGTGACCCGGCCGCTGACGGACACCTTCTCCCCCGGCGCTGCCTGCTGCCGATCGACGCTGACCGTCGTGGAGAGCGCGATGCCCTCGAAGTCGAAGGTCGAGCCGCAGCCGCGGACCGCGTCGAGGTTGAAGGGCCGGCCGTCGCACCCGAAGCCGGTCACCACGAAGCCGGCGCCGTCGCCGTGCTCTGCGGCGAACGCCGCCGGGGTGGCGGAGCCGGCCGGGGACACCGGGGCCAGCGTCGACAGGTCGACCAGCGACCAGTCGTAGGTCAGGGCCGCGCTGGACACCTCGGTCCACGAGCCGGGCGGAGCGGTGAGGGCGGCGCGCCCGGCCCACGCGGTGCCGGGAGGGCTGGACGGCGTGATGCTCATGATGTGGGAGACGCCCTGGCTGCCCGTGGTCGAGGCCACCGAGAGCGAGGAGTCGACACCGGCCAGCGAGCCGAAGCGGACGAACGGTCCCGAGGCGGTGCCGGCGCCCGTGGGCATGAGGCCGAGGGAGCGGCGGCCGAGCGGGGCGGCGTAGGGCCCGAGGTTGAGACGGGACGCGGGAGCGGAGGACGTGCCGAACAGGTCGGTGCACCCGACGAACGTCAAGAACACGTCGGGGTCGCCCGTGCTGGGGCCGGTCAGCGTGCGTGCTCCGTCCGCCTGCGCCGGGCCGACGCCCAGCGCGACCAGCAGGGCCGTCGCGACAACGACCGTCAGAGTGGACCGCACACGCATTCCCTACCTGCTCCCCGTGACGCGACGCACCCCTCCGGCGTGCCGCGCAGGACTCCATCATGCTCGGCCGGTCCCGCGTTGTGAACAGCCGACACCCTTCTGTCACCTGTTTGTCAGCGTGCTCCCACCTGCCGGGGTGGGTGGCAGAGTGTCGCCATGTCGTTGAGGGGTGCCGACTTCCCGCGCCACCCGGTGCGCCGCGTCGACGTACGTCCCGGGCACGCGCTCGCGGCGGACCACTACCCGGCCTCCATCCCGGCCGTGGCGCAGGTCCTGGCCGAGGGGCTCGACCTCGGCCCTGGGGTGACCTTCCTGGTCGGCGAGAACGGCTCGGGCAAGTCGACCCTCGTCGAGACGGTCGCCACGTCGTTCGGGATGTCACCCGAGGGCGGCAGCACCCACAGCATGCACTCGACGCGGCCCACGGAGTCGGTACTCGGCGACGCGCTCCAGCTGGTGCGCGGTGCCGGGTCGAGCAAGTGGGGCTTCTTCCTGCGCGCCGAGACGATGCACGGCTGGTACTCCTACCTCGAGGACAACCCGAAGCCGCCCTCCGGTCCGCAGGACGTCTCCTTCCACGCGCTCAGCCACGGCGAGTCGTTCCTCGCCGTGCTCGAGTCGAGGTTCACCGGCAAGGGCTTCTTCTGCCTCGACGAGCCGGAGGCCGCGCTCTCCTTCTCCTCCACACTCGGCCTGATCGCGACCCTGCAGCGGGTCGTCGCCCGGGGCGGACAGGTCCTGTGCGCGACCCACTCCCCCGTGCTGGCGGCGATGCCGGGCGCCCGGATCCTCGAGACCGGGACGTGGGGCCTGCGGGAGACGGCGTGGCAGGACCTCGAGATCGTGGACCACTGGCGCCGCTACCTGGGCGAGCCGTGGTCCTACCTCCGCCACCTCCAGGACGACTGAGCCCGCGGTCCTCAGGCGAGCCCGCGCCGGCGCAGGGTGACCGCGAACATCGCGTCGGTGCCCTCGCGGTGCGGCCACAGCTGGAACCGGTCGAGCTCGTCGGTGTCGTCGCGCCGGCCCAGCACGGCGCGCACCACGTCGGCGGTCTCGGCGACGACCGGTGAGCAGGTCGCGTAGACCACCACCCCGCCCGGCCGGACCGACTCGAGCGCCACGTCGAGCAGGACCTGCTGCAGTCCCACCAGCACCTCAACGTCGGACGGCCGGCGACGCCAGCGCGACTCCGGCCTCCGGCGCAGCGCACCCAGGCCGGAGCACGGGGCGTCCACCAGGACGCGGTCGAAGGTGCCCGGGACCCACGGCGGGCGGGTGCCGTCGCCGGCCAGGACGTGGACGGCGCCCGGCGGCACCGCCCGCACGGCGGAGGCGACCAGGTCCGCACGGTGCGGCTGCCGCTCGTTGGCCACGAGGTGGGCACCCCGCTGGGCCGCCAGAGAGGCCAGCAGGGCCGCCTTGCCGCCGGGCCCCGCACACAGGTCGAGCCAGCGCTCGTCGCGCCCGTCGAGGGGCGCGTCCGTCATGGCCAGGGCGACCAGCTGCGAGCCCTCGTCCTGGACCCCGGCCCGCCCCTCGGCGACGGCCGGCACCCCGGACGGGTCGCCGCCGGCCAGCACGACGCCGTACGGCGACAGGCTGGTGCGGGTGCCTCCTGCGGCCACCAGCTCCTCGACGTCGGCCAGGCCCGGTCGGGCCGCCAGGGTGACGCGCGGAGCGGCGTTGTCGGCGACCAGGAGGGCCTCGAGCTCGGCGTCGTCGCCCAGCGCCTCGGCCAGGGCGTCGACGACCCAGCGCGGGTGGGAGTGCGCCACGGCGAGGTGGCCGTGCGGGTCGGTCGCGCGGTCGGGGGCGACCGCGTCGATCCAGTCGGGGAGGGGACGTCGGCTGACCTTGCGCAGGACCGCGTTGACGAGCCCGGCCGGTCCCTGACCGACGCTGGCGCGGACCAGGTCCACGCTGGTGGAGATCGCGGCGTGGTCGGGCACGCGCATCGACAGCAGCTGGTGGACGCCCAGGCGCAGCACGTCGCGCACCTCGGGCTGGAGCTTCGGCTTGGTCAGGCAGGCGTCGATCACCGGGTCGTAGAGACCCTGCATGCGGATCGCACCCGACGCGAGCTCGGTGGCGAGCGCGGCGTCGCGGCCGTCGAGCCGGTGCTTGCGGAGCACCTGCGGCAGCACGAGGTTGGCGTACGCCTCGTCGACGCGCACCGCGGTGAGCACGTCCAGCGCCGCTCGCCGCGGCCGGTCGACGGGCCGGCGGCGCTCAGTCACCGAAGTGCTCCCGGACCAGCTTCTTGGGGGCCTTGGCGGCCCACGCCTCGGTGATCACCTCGGCCAGCTCGTCGCGGCCGATCTCGCCCAGCCGGGACTGCTGGACCAGGACGGCGCTGTAGCCGCGGAAGTGGTCGATGGTGAAGAACGGCGTGGCCTCGTCCTCGACGAGGGCGAGCTTCTCGACCTCGGTGGGCGTGGTGATCACCACCAGGTCGTCGAACGGCTCCCCGGTCTCCGGGTCGATCGCGGTCGGGCCGGGTGCCCGGAAGAGCAGGAAGCCCTTGCCCTTCGGCCCTCGCGGCACCTTCCACGTCGGCCGGTCGCCCCAGGACGTGCCGAGCTCGGTCTCCGGCAGCGCGCCGCAGATCTCGTCGATGTCCTCCGGCCGTGCGGGCCGGTCCGCGTCGGTGCTCACCTGGTCGACCCTAGTCACCGAGCCGGACGCCCGACTCCAGGCGCACGCCCCGGGCCCAGTCCGCGGCCGCCATCTGCTTCTTGCCGAAGGCCTTGACCTCGCCCAGGCGGACCGGCGCGGTCGAGGTGCCCACGAGCACGGCGTTCTTGGTGACCTCGATGACGCCCGGCTCGAGCGGCGGACGGTCGGTGGGCACCACTGGCCCGATCTTGATCCGCTCCCCCTCGAAGGTGCTCCACGCGCCGGGCGCGGGAGTGCAGGCCCGCACCTGGCGGTCGATCCCGACGGCCGGGTGGGTCCAGTCGATGCGGGCGTCGTCGACCAGGATCTTCGGGGCGTAGGACACGCCGTCCTCCGGCTGCTCGCGCGCCTCGAGGGAGCCGTCCTCGATGCCGTCGAGGGTCTGCACCAGCAGGCCGGACCCTCCCTCGGCCAGCCGCTCGAGCAGGTCGCCCGCAGTGTCGCCGGGGCGGATCCGCTCGGTCATGATGCCGAAGACCGGGCCCGCGTCGAGCGCCTTGACGATGCGGAACGTGGTCGCGCCGGTGACCTCGTCGCCCGCCCACAGCGAGTGCTGGACCGGTGCGGCACCGCGCCAGGACGGCAGCACGGAGAAGTGCAGGTTGATCCAGCCGTGGGGCACGAGGTCCAGCGCCGACTGGGGCAGCAGCGCACCGTAGGCCACCACGGGACAGGCATCGGGACGCAGCTCGGCCAGCGCCTTCTGGAAGTCGGGGTCGCGGGGGTGCTCGGGCTTGAGGACGGGTACGCCGAGCTCCTCCGCCCGCTGCGCGACCGGGCTGGCGACCAGCTTGCGGCCCCGACCGCTGGGGGCGTCGGGACGCGTGACGACGCCGACGAGCTCGTGCCGGCTGCGGGCGATCGCGTCGAGGGCGGGGACCGCCACCTCGGGGGTGCCGGCGAAGACGACGCGCATCAGAAGAAGCTTCCGTTCGTTGCGTGGGGGCTGATCCTGACCGTGGGCTTCTCGAGCCCGAACCAGTCGGACTCGCGGATCTCCTTCATCGCCGCCTTGCGGGCGGCCGTGTCGAGCTTGTCGATGAAGAGGATCCCGTCGAGGTGGTCGGTCTCGTGCTGCATGGCGCGGGCGAGGAGCTCGGAGGCCTCGATCCGCTGCGGTTCGCCGTGCATGTCGAAGCCGGTCGCGACCACCGAGAGCGCCCGGAGGCAGTCGTAGGTCAGCTCGGGGAGCGACAGGCAGCCCTCGGCGCCGTCCTGGGTCTCGTCGGAGAGCTCGAGGGACGGGTTCACCAGGTGCCCCGTCTCTCCGTGGACGTACCAGGTGAAGACGCGCAGGCCGACGCCGATCTGCGGGGCCGCCAGCCCGGCACCGGGTGCGGCCAGCATCGTGTCGGTGAGATCGGTGACGAGCTGCTGGATCTCCTTGTCGAAGCTGTCGACCTCGATCGCACGCTGGCGGAGCACGGGGTCGCCGAAGAGGCGGATGGGCTGGATGGCCACGGAACTCCTTGCGACGTGGGATGGCCCCGGGGGCTGGGGGGCGGGCCAAGTCTAGGGACGCCCCGCCCTGCCGACCCATCGGCGTCGGGTCGCGGAGCACCACGGCTAGATGGCGAGTGGGTCCACCTGGATCCGGACCGCGTCGAGCTTGCGGGCCGACCGGATCCGTTGCAGGTCGCCCAGCGCCGCCGACAGCGCGGGCCCCCGTGACCAGGGCACCCGCAGCAGCACCCGGAACTCGTCGTCGACCGCCACCGGGCCCAGCACCTCGGCGCCCTCCGGCAGGTCGACGAGCGTGAGTACGTCGTCGAGGGCACCGAGGTCACCGGTCACCGTGGCCAGCCGGGCGGCCGGCGGCAGGTGCGCCTGCGCGCGCTCGTCGGCCTCGCGGCGCGCGAAGCCGGTCGGGTCCCACCGGACCAGCGCCTGGAGGGCGGGGTGGGCCGGGTCGCCCACGGCCACGACGTGCCCGCCCGGCCGGACGAGCACCGCGGCGTTGAGCCAGCGGCGCAGCGCCTCCTCGGCGGCGCGCAGGTCGTCGCGCGCCAGGCTCAGCCAGGTGTCGAGGATGACGACGGCCGTGTAGCCCTCCTCCGCCACGGGCTCGGCGCCGACGGTCGCCACGACCAGGTCGGCGTGCGCACCGACCCGCTCGACCACGCGCTCGCCGCTGGAGCTGCGCACGGTGGTGCCGGGGAACATCCGGCCGAGCTCCTCGGCGGTCCGCGCCTCCCCCCGCACCGGCGCCCGGAGGCCCCGCCCGCCACAGGTGCTGCAGGCCCAGGCCGCCTCGACGTGGCCGCACCAGCGGCACTGGGGCGGCACGGTGGGGCCGGACACGACCAGTGGTCCCGTGCAGACGGCGCAGCGTGCCGGGGCACGGCAGGTCTCGCAGGCCAGGGACGCCGCGTAGCCGGCCCGCGGTGTCTGCACGAGGACCGGTCCGGCCTCCAGGCCGCGCCGGATGGCGTCGTAGGCCGCCCGTGGGATGCGGGTGCCGACCTGGCGGTCCTCGGCGGGCACCGCCTCGACGCGCACGCGGCGCCGCAGCACCTCGCGGGGCACCGCGAGCTCGTGGGCCCAGCCGGAGGCGACTAGCTGCTCCACCTCGGGGGTCCGCGCCACGCCACCGAGCAGCGCTGCCGTGGACTGCTCCTCGGCCCGGGTCAGCAGCACCTCGCGGGTGTGGGGGTAGGGGGCCCGGGGCTCGGCGTGCAGGTCGTCGCCGTCGTCCCAGAGCACCACCAGCCCGAGGTCGTGGACGGGCGCGAACGCGGCCGAGCGCGTGCCGACCACGATCCGGCGTGCCCCTCGAGCGACGGCCAGGAAGTCGCGGTAGCGCGCCGCGGGACCGCCGTCTGCGGTAAGGCACACGTGGTGGCCCTCGCCCAGCATGTCGAGCAGGGCCGCATCGACGCGGGTGACGTCGCGCCGGTCGGGCACGCAGACGAGCGCGCCCCGCCCGGCGGCGTACGTTGTCGCCACCGCCTCGGCGACCATCGCGGGCCAGTCGTCGGCGGGTGCCGCGGCCCAGACCGCGCGCGGGGAGTCACCGGCCGCGAGTCGGCGGAGGAACGCGTCGCCGTGCTCGACCTCGGCCCAGGCCCCGGTGGCCGGCGGCACGGGCGTGGGCGCCGGGGCGGACTCCTGCTTCTCGGTGGTGGCGTGGCGCGGCGGGACCGCCAGGCGGAGCACGTCGGAGCGCGCCCCCGCGTAGCGCCTCGCCAGGGTCTCGCTGAGCCGGGCGATCTCCGGTGCCAGGACCGGCTCCGGGCTCACCACCCGCCGCAGCGGCTGGAGGGTCCCGGTGTGGTCGGTCGTGCTCGCGCGCTCGACGACGTAGCCGTCCACGTCCTGGCCGGCGAAGCGCACCTTGACCCGAGCACCCGGGACGGCCGTCGCGGCCATCGCCGCGGGGACGGCATAGTCGAAGGGGCGGTCCAGGTGGGCCAGCGCGATGTCGACCAGGACCCGCGCCACGGGGTCGGTCCCGGCCGGCTCCCACGAGGCCGCCTTGCGGCGGCGGGTGGCGGCAGCCTTCGCCTTCGCGTCGTCGACGGCAGCACGAAGCCCCGGGAGCATGTCCGCTTCCGGGGCTTCGTGGTCGGTCATGGGCGCGATTGTGTCAGCGGGCTCGGACAGCACGGCCTGCCGGTGGAGCAGGCGTGCCGACTTCTGCGCGACCAGTGCCTCAGATGCCGGCGGCGGCCTTCAGCTTCTCGGCGCGGTCGGTGGTCTCCCAGGTGAAGTCGGGGAGCTCGCGACCGAAGTGGCCGTAGGCCGAGGTCTGGGCGTAGATCGGGCGCAGCAGGTCGAGGTCGCGGATGATCGCGGCCGGGCGGAGGTCGAAGACCTCGAGGACCGCCTCCTGGATCTTCTCGTCCGGGACGACGCCGGTGCCGAAGGTCTCGATGAAGACACCGACCGGGGCGGCCTTGCCGATGGCGTAGGCGACCTGGGCCTCGCAGCGACGGGCCAGGCCCGCGGCGACGACGTTCTTGGCCACCAAGCGCATGGCGTAGGCGGCCGAGCGGTCCACCTTCGACGGGTCCTTGCCGGAGAACGCGCCGCCGCCGTGGCGAGCCATGCCGCCGTAGGTGTCGACGATGATCTTGCGACCTGTCAGGCCGGCGTCACCCATCGGGCCGCCGATGACGAAGGTGCCGGTCGGGTTCACCAGCATGCGGTAGCCGTCGGACGGCAGGTCGAAGTCGGCCAGGACCGGGTCGATCACGTGCTGCTTGATGTCGGCCTCGAGCTGGGCGTGCTCGACGTCGGGGCCGTGCTGGGTGGACAGCACGACGGTGTCGATGCGCACCGGGCGGTCGTCCGCGTCGTACTCGATGGTGACCTGGGTCTTGCCGTCGGGACGGAGGTAGTCGAGGACGCCGTCCTTGCGGACCTGCGTGAGGCGCTGGGCCAGCCGCTGGGCGATGGTGATCGGGAGCGGCATCAGCTCGGGGGTGTCGTCACAGGCGTAGCCGAACATCAGGCCCTGGTCGCCGGCACCGCGGAGGTCGAGCTCGTCCTCGGACGAGCCGACGCGTGACTCGTGGCCGGCGTCGACGCCTGCGGCGATGTCGGTCGACTGGGCGCCGATGGCGACCTGGACGCCGCACGTGGTGCCGTCGAAGCCCTTGTCGGAGGAGTCGTAGCCGATCTCCAGGATCGCCTTGCGCACGATGTCGGCGACGGGGGCGTAGGCCGTGGTGCGGACCTCGCCCGCGACGACGACCAGGCCGGTGGTCAGGAGGGTCTCCACCGCGACACGCAGGTTGGCGCGGTCGGGGTCCTCGGCCATGAGGTGGTCGAGCACCGAGTCGCTGATGCGGTCGGCGATCTTGTCCGGGTGACCCTCGGTCACGGACTCGGAGGTGAAGAGGCGTCCAGCCACGATGTACTCAATTCTTGTGTGGAACGGGTGAGTTGAACGTACCTGCTGCCCAGCGTCCGGGTCGCACGTCTCACTCGGCGAATCGCCGGGAGACCTCGTCCCAGATCACGTGGGCGAGCGCGATCTTGGTGCCGCGAGGCACGTCGACCACTGCGCCGTCGGCTCCGAGGATGACCGCCTCGTTGTCGGTGCTCCCGAACACGGCTCCCCCGGTGACGTCGTTGACGACGAGCAGGTCGCAGCCCTTGCGGGCGAGCTTGCTGCGCCCGAGCTCGAGCACCGAGCCGGTGGCGTCGCCCGTCTCCGCCGCGAAGCCGACGACGACGGTGCCCGCACGGGCGCGGTCGTGGGAGATCTCGGCGAGGATGTCGGGGTTCTGCTCCAGCTCGATGGCCGGCGCCGACCCGTCGTCGGCCTTCTTGATCTTGGCGTCGCTGACCGACGTCGGACGGAAGTCCGCTGGGGCGGCGGCCATGACGACGGCGTCGGCGGTCGCAGTGGCGGTGACGACGGCCTCCCGCAGCTGTTCGGTCGTCTCGACCCGTACGACGCTCACGCCGGCGGGGTCGGGCAAGGCGACGTTGGCGCTGAGCAGCGTGACGTGCGCACCGCGCGAGGCGGCGGCCCGGGCGAGGGCGTAGCCCTGGAGCCCCGAGGACCGGTTGCCGAGGAACCGCACCGGGTCGAGGTACTCGCGGGTGCCGCCGGCGGACACCACGACCTTGCGACCGGTCAGGTCCTGCGGCGGCGCGCCCCGGTCGAGGACGCCCAGCACCAGCTCGAAGATCTCGACCGGGTCGGGCAGGCGTCCCTTGCCGGTGTCGGCGCCGGTGAGCCGGCCCTCGGCGGGCTCGATGACGACGGCGCCGCGCTGGCGCAGCGTGGCGACGTTGGCCTGCGTCGCGGGGTGCTCCCACATCTCGGTGTGCATCGCGGGGGCGAACACCACCGGGCAGCGAGCGGTGAGCAGCGTGTTGGTCAGCAGGTCGTCGGCCAGCCCGTGCGCGGCCTTGGCCAGCAGGTCGGCGGTCGCCGGGGCGACCACGACCACGTCGGCGTGCTGGCCGATCTGGACGTGCGGCACGGCGTGCACGTCGGTCCACACGTCGGTGGACACCGGCTTGCCGGAGAGCGCCGCCCACGTGGGTGCGCCGACGAACTCCAGCGCAGCGGCCGTGGGCACGACGGTGACGTCGTGCCCCGACTCGCTGAACCGGCGGAGCAGCTCGCAGGCCTTGTAGGCCGCGATGCCGCCCGAGACCCCCAGGACGACCCTTCGACACGGTTGCTGCGCAACCTGCTCAGGGCGGCGCCCGTCACTCATCGAAGGCTCGCGTCACTCCGTCGCGTCGCCGGCGGCAGCGGCCTCGGCGGCGGCGGCCTCGGCGGCGGGGTCGATGTCCTCGCAGGTCAGGAGGTCGTCGTTGATCTCGCGGAGCGCGATCGAGAGCGGCTTCTCCTGCACGTGCGTGTCGACGAGGGGGCCGACGTACTCGAGGAGGCCCTCACCGAGCTGGGAGTAGTAGGCGTTGATCTGGCGGGCGCGCTGGGCGCTGTAGAGCACCAGCTTGTACTTGCTGTCGGTCTTGGTGAGCAGGTCGTCGATCGAGGGGTTGGTGACGCCCTCGGCGGCGATGGTGGGAGAAGCCACGGTGATGGTGCCTCGCTAGTCAGATCGGTTGGAAACGGGTCCAACCATCAAGGCTACCAACTGCTCGGCTGCAGCGTGAACTTCGTGGTTGACGATGGTCACGTCGAACTCGCTCTCCGCCGCCAGCTCGGCCCGCGCGGTCTCGAGCCGACGCTCACGCTCGGCCTCGGACTCGGTGCCGCGACCGACGAGACGGCGTACGAGCTCGTCCCAGGACGGTGGCTTGAGGAAGACGAACAGCGCCTCGGGCATCGTCTCGCGCACCTGGCGCGCGCCCTGGAGGTCGATCTCCAGCATCGCGGCCTTCCCGGAGGCGAGGGCGAGGTCGACGGGGCCGCGCGGGGTGCCGTAGCGGGCCGCCTTGTGGACGACCGCCCACTCGAGGAGGTCGCCCTTCTCGACCATCGAGTCGAACTCCTCGTCGGAGACGAACCAGTAGTGGACGCCGTTCTCCTCCCCGGGCCGCGGTGCGCGCGTGGTCGCGGAGACGGAGATCCAGACCTCGGGGTGCGTGCGGCGCACGTCGGCGGCGACGGTGCCCTTGCCGACGGCGGTCGGGCCGGCGAGGACGATCAGCCGCGAGCGGTGGGTGGCGTTGCCGGTCTCGTGCTCTGCCTCGATCACGACGCGTCGGGGCCGAACTCGCGCTCGAGCGCGGCGACCTGCTTGACGCCCAGGCCGCGCACCCGGCGGCTCTCGGCGATGCCGAGGCGCTGCATCACCTGGCGCGCGCGCACCCGCCCGAGGCCCGGCACCGACTGGAGCAGCTCGACGACGCGCATCTTGCCGATCACCTCGTTGGTGCGGCCCTCGACCAGCACGTCGAGGATCGAGCCGCCGGAGTTCTTCAGGCGGTTCTTCACCTCGGCCCGCTCTCGTCGGGAGGCCGCAGCCTTGTCGAGGGCTGCCTGGCGCTGCTCGGGCGTCAGAGGGGGCAAGGCCACGAAAGCTGTCCTTAAGGGTGGGTCGGCTGGTGGTTCGGCTCAATCTAGTCAGATCGCCGCGGGGCAGGCAATCGAGCCCCGTCGATCCGGACGGCGACGTGATCTGGCCGACAGACCGGGCCGGCCACGGGCGGGGCCTAGCGGGACAGAGGTGTCCCGCAGACGTCCAGGGCGTGCTGCTCCACCGCCGCCATCGCCGTCACCGTCTGCTCGGAGCCGACCGCGCGGGCCGCTGCCTCGATGGCCCGGCGCCCCTCGTCGTCGAGGTCCGCGGGCGGGTCGTCCGCGGCGTACGACGACGGGTCGACACCGTGGTCGGTCAGGACCTGCTCGAGCTCGCGCAGCGGGTCGACGACCTCCGCCCAGTCGTCGGCGATGTCGCGGGGCGCCTTGTCCTGCAGGTCCTCGTAGGCGTCGAGCGCGCCGAAGATCGCCCCGGCGTCCTCCGAGGCGGCGATGTCGCTGAGCGCCGTCTGGTGCTCCTGGACCGCGTCGCAGTAGCGCTCCTGGGGGTCGCCGGAGCACCCGGTCAGGGCGAGGCAGGCCACCAGGGAGGCGAGGGCGAGCTGCCTCACCCGCCCAGCCCCTGCACGGCGTCGTTGCCGCGCCGGGCCGCGTCGCGCAGCGCCGTCACGTCGGGCCCGGCGGACAGGACCTCGCGCGAGGAGCTGGGCAGCGCCCACCGCGCGGCGGTCCCGAAGATCCGGTCGAGATCGGCGGCGGTGCCGCCCTGGGCGCCGTAGCCGGGCACGAGGAAGGGCCCGTTGATGTCGAGGTCCTCGTCGGTGCTGCCGATGGTGGCGCCGACGACCGCGCCGAAGGAGCCCACCGGGTCGGCCCCGGCGTTGAGGGTGCGCAGGTGGTCGAGCATGGCACCGGCCACGGTGCCCGCGCCGGTGCTGGCGTGCTGGACCTCCGGACCCTCCTTGTTGGAGGTCAGCGCGAGCACGAACAGGCCCCCGCCGTGCCGGTGGCAGGCCTCCACCATCGGGTCCAGCGAGCCGAAGCCGAGGTAGGGGCTGGCGGTGATCGCGTCGGACGCCAGTGGCGACGCCGGGTCGAGGTAGGCGTCGGCGTAGGCCTGGCTCGTGGTGCCGATGTCGCCGCGCTTGACGTCGAGCAGCACCAGGGCGCCGGCCTCGCGCGACTCGGCGATGACGCGTTCGAGGACGGCGATCCCTCGGCTGCCGAACCGCTCGTAGAACGCGCTCTGCGGCTTCACCACGCCGACCACGGGGGCCACGGCCTCCACGACGGTCAGGGCGAAGCGCTCCAGCGACGCGACGTCGTCGCGGAGCCCCCACTCCTGCAGGAGGGCGGCGTGCGGGTCGATGCCCACGCAGAAGCGGCCGCGCTCCTCGATGGCCTGGGCCAGCCGGGTGCCGAACGGGGTCATCAGTCCTCCTGGGGGGACGGGTGGGTGGCGAGGTCGGCCCGCAGCCGGGCGACCGTGGTCGGGTCGTGGAGCAGGGCGGTGCCGACCTGGACGGACGTGGCACCGGCGGCGAGGTAGGCCCGGGCCGAGGCGACGTCGCGCACGCCCCCGCAGCCGACCAGCGGCAGGCCGGGCAGCGCCTGGTGGACGGCGGCGACGCACCGCAGCGCGATCGGCGCG
>NZ_JAOPWY010000117.1 GCF_025965415.1 Nocardioides sp. | reverse complement strand
GGCAAGTCCAGCCTCGCCTTCGACACGATCTTCGCCGAGGGCCAGCGCCGCTACGTCGAGTCGCTGTCGGCCTACGCCCGCCAGTTCCTGGGCCAGATGGACAAGCCCGACGTCGACTTCATCGAGGGCCTGAGCCCCGCGGTCAGCATCGACCAGAAGTCCACGTCGAAGAACCCGCGCTCGACCGTCGGCACGATCACCGAGGTCTACGACTACCTCCGCCTCCTCTATGCCCGTGCCGGCCGCGCGCACTGCCCCACGTGCGGCGCACCCATCGAGCGGCAGACCCCGCAGCAGATCGTCGACCGCATCCTGTCGCTGGAGGAGGGTCGTCGCTTCCAGGTGCTCGCGCCGGTCATCCGCGGCCGCAAGGGCGAGTACGTCGAGCTGTTCCGCCAGCTCCAGCAGCAGGGCTTCAGCCGGGCCCGCGTGGACGGCCAGACCCACTCGCTCGACGAGCCCCCGGTCCTCGACAAGAAGCTCAAGCACACGATCGAGGTCGTGGTCGACCGGCTCGCGGTCAAGGAGTCGTCCAAGCGCCGGCTGACCGACTCGGTCGAGACCGCGCTCGGGCTGGCCGGTGGGCTCGTGGTCATCGACTTCGTCGACCTCGACGCCAAGGACCCCGGCCGGGAGATGAAGTTCTCCGAGAAGATGTCGTGCCCCAACGACCACACCATCGACACCGACGACCTCGAGCCGCGCTCGTTCTCCTTCAACTCCCCGTTCGGCGCCTGCCCGGTGTGCTCGGGCCTCGGCACCAAGATGGAGGTCGACCCGGAGCTGGTCGTCCCCGACACCGGCGCGACGCTGGGCGAGGGCGCCATCGCACCGTGGAGCGGCGCCCACGTCGCCGACTACTTCCTCCGCCTGGTCAACGCGCTCGGCGAGGAGCTCGGCTTCGACCTCAACACGCCCTGGGACCAGCTCTCGCCCAAGGCGCGCACGTCGCTGCTCGAGGGCCACAAGACCAAGGTCCACGTCGTCACCCGCAACCGCTACGGCCGCGAGCGCGCCTACTACGCCGCCTTCGAGGGCGTCCGCCCCTACGTCGAGCGGCGCCACAAGGAGGCGGAGTCCGACACCAGCCGTGAGCGCTTCGAGGGCTTCATGCGCGAGGTGCCCTGCCCGGCCTGCAACGGCACGCGGCTCAAGCCCGTCTCCGTCTCGGTGACCCTCGGCGCCAAGGACGAGGGCGGCAAGAACATCGCCGAGGTCTGCGCGCTGCCGATCAACGAGGCCGCCCACTACCTCCGCACCGTCGACCTGTCGGTGCGCGAGCGCCAGATCGGCGAGCGGGTGCTCAAGGAGATCCAGGAGCGCCTGCAGTTCCTGCTCGACGTCGGCCTCGACTACCTCTCCCTCGACCGTCCCAGCGGCTCGCTGTCCGGCGGCGAGGCCCAGCGGATCCGCCTCGCGACGCAGATCGGCGCCGGCCTCGTCGGGGTGCTCTACGTCCTCGACGAGCCGTCCATCGGTCTCCACCAGCGCGACAACCAGCGCCTGATCGAGACCCTCATCCGGCTCAAGGACCTCGGCAACACGCTGATCGTCGTCGAGCACGACGAGGAGACCGTGCGGGTGGCCGACTGGGTCGTCGACATCGGTCCGGGTGCGGGTGAGCACGGCGGCCAGGTCGTCCACTCCGGCTCGGTCGAGGACCTCCTCAACCACCCCGACTCGATGACCGGCCAATACCTCAGCGGCCGTCGCGAGATCCCGATGCCCGCCGTACGCCGCCCGCGCACCGTGGGCCGCGAGCTCACGGTCCACGGCGCCCGCGAGCACAACCTGCGCGACGTCGACGTCAGCTTCCCGCTCGGCGTCTTCACCGCCGTCACCGGCGTCTCCGGCTCGGGCAAGTCCACCCTGGTCAACGACATCCTCTACACCTCGCTGGCCAAGCAGATCTACAACGCCCGCACGGTGCCCGGACGGCACACCAAGATCACCGGGCTCGAGCACGTCGACAAGGTGATCCACGTCGACCAGTCGCCGATCGGCCGCACCCCGCGGTCCAACCCCGCGACCTACACCGGCGTCTTCGACCACGTCCGCAAGCTCTTCGCCTCCACCCCGGAGGCCAAGATGCGCGGCTATCTCCAGGGCCGTTTCTCGTTCAACGTCAAGGGCGGCCGCTGCGAGGCGTGCTCCGGCGACGGCACGATCAAGATCGAGATGAACTTCCTGCCCGACGTCTACGTCCCCTGCGAGGTCTGTCACGGCGCCCGCTACAACCGCGAGACTCTCGAGGTCCACTACAAGGGCAAGACCATCGCCGAGGTCCTCGACATGCCGATCGAGGAGGCCGCCGACTTCTTCGCTGCGGTGCCCGCGATCTCGCGGCACATGAGCACCCTCTGCGAGGTCGGCCTGGGCTACGTCCGTCTCGGCCAGCCCGCCACCACGCTGTCCGGCGGCGAGGCCCAGCGGGTCAAGCTCGCCAGCGAGCTGCAGAAGCGCTCCACCGGCCGCACCGTCTACGTCCTCGACGAGCCGACCACCGGTCTGCACTTCGAGGACATCCGCAAGCTCCTCCACGTCCTGTCCGGACTCGTCGACAAGGGCAACACCGTCCTGGTCATCGAGCACAACCTCGACGTCATCAAGACCGCCGACTGGCTCATCGACATGGGTCCGGAGGGCGGGTCGCGCGGCGGCATGGTCGTCGCCGAGGGCACGCCGGAGGAGGTGGCGCAGGTGGCGGAGAGCCACACGGGCACCTTCCTCAAGCCGATCCTCGAAGGACGCGGCGCCAGGCAGCCCGGCGCCCCGCGGCGGGTGAAGGCGGCGGCCGCGACCTCGGCGCCCACCAAGAAGTCGGCGACCAGGAAGGCTCCGGCCAAGAAGGCGAGCGCCACCAAGGCGCCGGCGAAGAAGGCCGCGACCAAGAAGTCGGCGACCAGGAAGTCGTCCTCCTAGTCACAGGTTTCTCATAGGGACGCTGGCTAGGGTCTCCGACCATGAGCGCCATCAACAGACGTCGTGCCCTGACCGGGTCCGCAGCCGTCGCCCTCGGTGTCCCCGTCCTCGCCGCGTGCGGCGGCGGATCATCGGGCTCGACGGCCGTCGACCCCGCGACCTCGGACGGCTCCTCGTCGCCCGCGGGCGGTGGCTCCTCGGGGGACGCCCTGGCCAGCGCCGCCGACGTACCGGTCGGTGGCTGCTTCGTGGTGTCGTCGGCCAAGATCGTGGTGACGCAGCCGACCGAGGGTGACTTCAAGGCCTTCTCCGCCGTCTGCACCCACCAGGGCTGCCTCGTCGAGACCAGTTCCGACGGCGACATCCCGTGCCCGTGCCACGGCAGCACGTTCTCCCTCGACGACGGATCGCCCCTGTCGGGCCCGGCCAGCGCTCCGCTGGCGGCCGTCGAGATCACGGTCGACGGGGGCTCCATCACCCGCGCCTGACCTTCAGGTGCTCCGTGGCGGACACATGCTCCCCGAGATGTCCGACCGTGGGCCCGGGCGGTCCCCGCTGTCGGGGGCCGCCCGTAGGGTTGTGGGGTGGCGACGCCGAGCTCCTATCGACCCGCGCCCGGGTCGATTCCGACCCGACCGGGGGTCTACCGGTTCCGCGACGCCAAGGGTCGCGTCATCTACGTCGGCAAGGCCAAGAGCCTGCGCCCGCGCCTGTCGTCGTACTTCCAGGACATCGGCAACCTGCACCCCCGCACGGCCTCCATGGTCACCACCGGGGCGAGCGTCGAGTGGACGGTCGTCGACACCGAGGTCGAGGCGCTGCAGCTCGAGTACAGCTGGATCAAGGAGTTCGACCCGCGGTTCAACGTGAAGTACCGCGACGACAAGTCCTACCCGTGGCTGGCGGTCACGGTCGGTGAGGAGTTCCCGCGCGTCATGGTCGGCCGCGGGGCCAAGCGCAAGGGCACCCGCTACTTCGGCCCCTACAGCCACGCGTGGGCGATCCGGGAGACCGTCGACCTGCTGCTGCGGGTCTTCCCGATGCGCTCGTGCAGCAACGGCGTCTTCAAGCGGTCCGCCCAGATCGGACGCCCCTGCCTGCTCGGCTACATCGACAAGTGCTCCGCCCCTTGCGTCGGCAACGTGACGCCCGAGCAGCACCGCGAGATCGTCGACGACTTCTGCGACTTCATGGCCGGCAACACCGCGGCGTTCACCAGGCGCATCGAGCGGGAGATGTACGCCGCCTCCGAGGCGCTCGACTTCGAGAAGGCGGCCCGGCTCCGCGACGACCTCGGCGCCCTCACCAAGGCGCTCGAGAAGCAGGCGGTCGTGCTCGGCGACGGCACCGACGCCGACGTGATCGCGCTGGCCGAGGACCCGCTCGAGGTCGCGGTGCAGATCTTCTACGTCCGGGGCGGCCGGATCCGCGGGCAGCGCGGCTGGGTGGCCGACCGCACCGACGAGGGCGGCACCCCCGAGCTCGTGCAGGACTTCCTCCTCCAGCTCTACGGCGGCGTCGACATCGATGACGGGGGAGAGACCATCCCGCGCGAGGTGCTGGTGCCGGCGCTGCCGCCCGACGCCGGCGTGCTGGAGGAGCTGCTCAGCGAGCGCCGCGGCAGCAAGGTCGCGATCCGCGTCCCGCAGCGCGGCGACAAGCGCGACCTCCAGGAGACGGTCGCGAGCAACGCCGCCCAGGCGCTGGCGCTCCACAAGACCAAGCGCGCCAGCGACCTCACCACGCGCAACCGCGCGCTGGAGGAGATCCAGAAGGCGCTGGCGCTCGACGAGGTGCCGCTGCGCATCGAGTGCTACGACGTGTCCAACCTCCAGGGCACCGAGGTCGTCGCCTCGATGGTGGTCTTCGAGGACGGCCTGTCCCGCAAGTCCGAGTACCGCCGCTTCGTGATCCGCGGCGTGGACGGGCAGAACGACGTCGCGTCGATGCACGAGGTGATCACCCGGCGCTTCAAGCGGCTGCTCGACGAGCAGGCCAGGGTTGAGCTTCACGATGCTCCTCAGGGGGCGCCGACGAGTCGTTCGGCGTCGCCGGCTCAGCCCGACGACCCGCAGGCGCCCCTCCTCGTCGACCCCGAGACCGGTCGGCCCCGGAAGTTCGCCTACGCGCCCGGTCTGGTCGTCGTCGACGGCGGACCGCCGCAGGTCGCCGCCGCCCAGGAGGCGCTCGCCGAGCTGGGCATCACCGACATCGCCGTGTGCGGCCTGGCCAAGCGGCTGGAGGAGGTCTGGCTGCCGGGGGAGGAGGACCCGGTGATCATGGCCCGCACCAGCGAGGGCCTCTACCTGCTCCAGCGCATCCGCGACGAGGCCCACCGCTTCGCGATCAACCACCACCGCACCCGGAGCTCCACGTCGATGGTCGAGAGCATGCTCGACGACGTCCCCGGCCTCGGCGAGGTGCGGCGCAAGACCCTGCTCAAGCACTTCGGCTCGCTCAAGAAGCTGCGCGAGGCCGAGCCCGAGGCGATCGCGCTGGTGCCCGGCATCGGTCCGCGCACGGCCTCCGCGATCAAGGAAGCGGTCGCGAAGGCCGACGCGACCCGCAAGACTTCATCCACCTCGCCCGCGGTCAACACCGCGACCGGCGAGCTCATCGAGGAGGACTAGGGCATGTCTCTCACGGTCGAGCCGACCCCCGGGGAGCTGGTCGTCGTCACCGGCATGACCGGCGCGGGCCGCAGCACCGCGGCCAAGGAGCTCGAGGACCTCGGCTACTTCGTGGTCGACAACCTCCCGCCGACGCTGGTGCGCGACGTCGTACGCCTCGTCGACGACAGCCGCGGCATCGACCAGCCGATCGCGGTCGTCGTCGACGTCCGGTCGGGGTCGTTCTTCGACAGCCTGCAGGCCAACCGCCACCAGCAGGTGACCGGTCGACCGACGACGCTGCTCTTCCTCGAGGCCACCGACGACGTGCTGGTGCGCCGCCAGGAGGCGGCCCGCCGGCCGCACCCGCTGCAGGGTGGCGGGCGCCTGCTCCACGGCCTCCAGCGGGAGCGCGCGGCGATGGCCGACATCCGCGGCGACGCCGACGTGCTGCTCGACACCTCCAACTTCAACGTGCACCAGCTCCAGGACCGGATCGCCGAGCTCTTCGGCACCGCGGCGTCCACCCGGCTCAAGGTCACCGTGATCAGCTTCGGCTTCAAGTACGGCATCCCGGTCGATGCCGACTGGGTCGCCGACATGCGCTTCCTGCCCAACCCGCACTGGATCCCCGAGCTGCGCCCGCAGAACGGCCGCGACCCCGACGTCTCGGCCTACGTCCTCTCGCAGCCGGGCGCGGGAGAGTTCCTCGAGCAGTACCTCCCCGTGCTCGGCACGGTGGCCCGGGGCTACCTCGTCGAGGGCAAGCGCTTCATGCAGATCGCCGTCGGCTGCACCGGGGGCAAGCACCGCAGCGTCGCCATGACCGAGGCGATCGCGGCGCGGATGCGTGAGGACGGCTACGACGTGAGCACCACCCATCGCGACCTCGGCAGGGAGTGAGATGGCCCGCCACACCGCGCAGGCCGCGGTCGCCCTCGGTGGGGGTCACGGCCTGGCGGCCACGCTGTCCGCGCTGCGCCGCCTCAAGGACGACCTGACGATCGACGACCTCACCGCCGTCGTGACCGTCGCCGACAACGGCGGCTCGTCGGGCCGGCTGCGTGGCGAGTTCGGCGTGCTCCCGCCCGGCGACCTGAGGATGGCGCTCGCCGCGCTGTGCGGCGACGACGAGTGGGGCCGCACGTGGGCCGACGTGGTCCAGCACCGCTTCGCCGGCCAGGGTGAGATGCAGGGCCACGTCGTGGGCAACCTCCTGATCGTGTCGCTCTGGGAGCTCATGGGCGACCACGTCCGCGCCCTCGACTGGGTCGGGCGGCTGCTCGGCGCCCACGGCCGGGTGCTGCCCATGGCCACCACCCCGATGGACATCACGGCGCGCGTGCGGGGTGCCGACCCGGCCGACCCGACCGGCGTGAGCGTCGTACGCGGTCAGGTGGAGGTCGCCACCACCGCCGGCCAGATCGAGTCCGTGGCCCTCGTGCCCGAGGACCCGCAGGCCTGCGCGGAGGCGGTCGAGGCGATCCGCTCGGCCGAGTGGGTCGTGCTCGGGCCGGGCTCGTGGTTCACCTCTGTCATCCCGCACCTCATGGTGCCCGGGCTGCGACAGGCGCTGGCCGAGACTGCCGGGCAGCTGGTCGTCGTGCTCAACCTGGAGGCCCAGGCGGGGGAGACGACCGGCTTCGGGCCCGCCGACCACCTCGCCGCGCTCTTCGAGCACGCCCCCGACCTCACCGTGCATGCCGTGCTCGTCGACGCCTCGTCGCTGGCGGGCGACCGCCAGCGGCTGGAGAAGGCGGTGGCCGATCGGGGCGCCCGGCTGGTCGTCGAGGACATCGCCGTCCCCGGTGAGCCGCGCCACGATCCCGACCGCCTGGCGGCCGCGTTCGGGCGGATCGTCGAGGAGACGGCGGAGGGTCGTTGACCAGCATGGCAGGATTCCGCCCATGGCAATGACGGCACAGGTGAAGGCCGAGCTCGCCTCCACCCAGATCACCAAGACCTGCTGCCGCAAGGCCGAGGTGGCGTCGATGCTCCGCTTCGCCGGCGGACTGCACATCGTGAGCGGTCGCATCGTGGTCGAGGCAGAGCTCGACACCGGCGCCGCGGCACGGCGGCTGCGCAAGGACATCTCGGAGGTCTACGGCCACCCCTCCGACGTGGTGATGGTGCAGGGAAACGGCATCCGCAAGGGCAGCCGCTACATCGTGCGGGTGACCAAGGACGGCGAGGCGCTCGCGCGCCAGACCGGCCTCCTCGACCAGCGCGGGCGCCCCGTACGCGGCCTGCCGCCCGCCGTCGTGAGCGGAGGCGGCTGCGACGCCGTGGCCGCGTGGCGCGGCGCCTTCCTGGCCCACGGCTCCCTGACCGAGCCCGGCCGGTCGTCCTCCCTCGAGATCACCTGCCCCGGCCCCGAGGCCGCGCTCGCGATCGTCGGCGTGGCCCGCCGGCTCGGCATCTCCGCCAAGGCGCGCGAGGTGCGCGGTGTCGACCGCGTCGTGATCCGCGACGGTGACGCCATCGGCGCGCTGCTCACCCGCCTCGGCGCCCACGAGTCGCTGATGGCGTGGGAGGAGCGCCGGATGCGCCGCGAGGTGCGGGCGACCGCCAACCGGCTGGCCAACTTCGACGACGCCAACCTGCGCCGGTCGGCGCGTGCCGCCGTCGCCGCCGGTGCCCGCGTGGACCGCGCGCTCGAGATCCTCGGCGAGGAGATCCCCGACCACCTTCGCCAGGCCGGCCACCTGCGGCTGGAGCACAAGCAGGCCTCGCTCGAGGAGCTGGGCCAGCTGCACGACCCAGTGCTCACCAAGGACGCGATCGCGGGCCGGATCCGTCGCCTGCTCGCGATGGCCGACAAGCGGGCCGAGGAGCTCGGCATCCCCGACACCGAGGCGTCGCTGACCCCGGAGATGCTCGCCGACGACGAGTGACTCCGGCGTCCCGCGACGAGGAGCGCGCGGCGCGTTCCCTCTCCTTGGATCGTTCCAAAGTTACCTGTCCGTACCGCGAGCGACCACGACTGGCGAGCCCGCTGATACCCGATAGGGTCGTTCCCGGTCACCAAAGGCCAGATCGTCCACGGGGTCACTGAAGGCCCCACACCAAGGAGACATCCATGACCGTCCGCGTAGGCATCAACGGCTTCGGCCGCATCGGCCGCAACTTCTTCCGCGCCGTGCGCGCGTCCGGCGCCGACATCGAGATCGTCGGCGTCAACGACCTCACCGACAACGCCGTGCTGGCGCACCTGCTCAAGTACGACTCGATCCTGGGCCGCCTCGACGCCGACGTGTCGAGCGACGACACCTCGATCAAGGTCGGCGACCAGACCATCGCCGCGTTCGCCGAGCGTGACCCGGCCAACCTGAAGTGGGGCGAGCTCGACGTCGACGTGGTCGTCGAGTCGACCGGCTTCTTCACCGATGCCACCAAGGCCAAGGCCCACATCGACGCCGGCGCCAAGAAGGTCATCATCTCCGCGCCCGCCTCCAACGAGGACATCACGATCGTGATGGGCGTCAACCACACCGACTACGACGCCGCGTCGCACCACGTGATCTCCAACGCGTCGTGCACCACCAACTGCCTCGGCCCGATGGCCAAGGCGCTCAACGACGACCTCGGCATCGTCAAGGGCCTGATGACCACCATCCACGCCTACACCGCCGACCAGAACCTGCAGGACAACATCCACAAGGACCTGCGTCGTGCCCGTGCGGCCGCGATCAACCTGGTCCCGACCTCGACCGGGGCGGCCAAGGCGATCGGCCTGGTCCTGCCCGAGCTCAAGGGCAAGCTCGACGGCTACGCCGTGCGCGTGCCGATCCCGACCGGCTCGGCCACCGACCTCACCGTCGAGCTGGGCCGCGAGGCCACGGCCGAGGAGGTCAACGCCGCCGTCAAGGCCGCCGCGGACGGCCCGATGAAGGGCTACCTCAGGTACTCGACCGACCCGATCGTCTCCAGCGACATCGTCACCGACCCGGCGTCGTGCATCTTCGACGCGCCGCTGACCAAGGTCATCGGCAACCAGGTCAAGGTCGTCGGCTGGTACGACAACGAGTGGGGCTACTCCAACCGACTGGTCGACCTCATCGGCTACGTCGGCGAGACGCTCTGACGTGAGCGACCTCTCCTCCCTGGGCGACGTCCGCGGCAAGCGGGTGCTGGTCCGGTCGGACCTCAACGTGCCCCTCGACGGCCCGGCCGACGACAGGGCGATCACCGACGACGGGCGGATCCGGGCCAGTGTGCCCACGATCCGGAGCCTGGTCGACGCCGGTGCCCGCGTGGTGGTCGTCGCCCACCTGGGGCGCCCCAAGGGCGCCCCGGACCCG
>NZ_JAOPWY010000097.1 GCF_025965415.1 Nocardioides sp. | reverse complement strand
CCTCCTGGGGGACCTCGACGCGGCCGACCATCTTCATCCGCTTCTTGCCCTCCTTCTGCTTCTCCAGCAGCTTGCGCTTGCGGGTGATGTCACCGCCGTAGCACTTGGCGAGGACGTCCTTGCGGATCGCGCGGATGTTCTCGCGGGCGATCACGCGCGCGCCGATGGCGGCCTGGATCGGCACCTCGAACTGCTGACGCGGGATGAGGTCCTTGAGCTTGCCGGCGAGCATCACGCCGTAGGCGTAGGCCGCGTCGCGGTGCACGATCGCGCTGAACGCGTCGACGGGCTCACCCTGCAGCAGGATGTCGACCTTGACGAGGTCGGAGGCCTGGTCGCCGTCGCGCTCGTAGTCGAGCGAGGCGTAGCCCTTGGTGCGCGACTTGAGCTGGTCGAAGAAGTCGAAGACGATCTCGCCCATCGGCAGCGTGTAGCGCATCTCGACGCGGTCCTCGGAGAGGTAGTCCATCCCCTGCAGGTTGCCGCGCTTGGCCTGGCAGAGCTCCATGATCGTGCCGATGTAGTCGGACGGCGACAGGATCGTGGCCCGCACGACCGGCTCGCGCACCTCGGCGATCTTGCCGCCGTCGGGGTACTCGCTCGGGTTGGTGCACTCGATGACGGTGCCGTCCTCCATCGCGACCGAGTAGACGACGTTGGGTGCCGTCGAGATCAGGTCGAGGTTGAACTCGCGCTCCAGGCGCTCGCGCACGATCTCCATGTGCAGCAGGCCCAGGAAGCCGCAGCGGAAGCCGAAGCCCAGGGCGCCCGACGTCTCCGGCTCGTAGGCGAGTGCGGCGTCGTTGAGCTGGAGGCGCTCGAGGGCGTCGCGCAGGTTGGGGTAGTCGTCGCCGTCGATCGGGTAGAGCCCGGCGAACACCATCGGGTTGGGGTGCTTGTAGCCGCCCAGCGACTCCGTCGCCCCGTGGTGCTGGCTGGTCACGGTGTCACCGACGCGCGACTGGCGCACGTCCTTCACGCCGGTGATGAGGTAGCCCACCTCGCCGACGCCGAGGTGGCTGGCCTTCATCGGCTCGGGGCTGATCACGCCGACCTCGAGCATCTCGTGCACGACGCCGTTGGACATCATCTTGATGCGGTCGCGGTGGCTGAGCTTGCCGTCGACGACCCGGACGTAGGTCACCACGCCGCGGTAGGTGTCGTAGACCGAGTCGAAGATGAGTGCGCGCGGCGGGGCGTCGGGGTCGCCCACCGGCGGCGGGGTCTGCTTGACGATCTCGTTGAGCAGCGCCTCGACGCCCAGGCCGGTCTTGGCGGAGGTCTGCAGCACGTCGGAGGGGTCGCAGCCGATGATGCCGGCGAGCTCGGCGGCGTACTTCTCCGGCTGCGCGTTGGGCAGGTCGATCTTGTTGAGCACCGGGATGATGTGGAGGTCGGCGCCGAGGGCGAGGTAGAGGTTGGCGAGCGTCTGCGCCTCGATGCCCTGGGCCGCGTCGACCAGCAGGACCGCCGCCTCGCAGGCCTCGAGCGAGCGGGACACCTCGTAGGTGAAGTCGACGTGGCCGGGGGTGTCGATCATGTTGAGGACGTACGTGCCGGGCTCGGCGCCCTCGGCGTTGTCGGCCGGGACGGTCCACGGCAGCCGCACCGCCTGGCTCTTGATCGTGATGCCGCGCTCGCGCTCGATGTCCATCCGGTCGAGGTACTGGGCACGCGCCGCCCGCTCGTCGACCACGCCGGTCAGCTGGAGCATGCGGTCAGCGAGGGTCGACTTGCCGTGGTCGATGTGCGCGATGATGCAGAAGTTGCGGATGATCGACGGATCGGTCGAGCCAGGCTGGGGCGCGTTCTTGAGGCTCACGGACTGCTTTCATGAGGACGACGGCGGGAACTGCCCATTCTTCCACGCGGGGCGAGCCTCACCGAACCGGCGCGTTAGCGTGCGGGGGTGACCCGGCCGGCCCACTCGACCCATCTCCCGCTCCTCCCGGCCGCAGCCTTCGTGCTGGTCTGGTCCTCGGGCTACATCTCCGGACCGGCCGCGGTCCACGCGGCCGCGCCGTTCAGCGTGCTCGGCTGGCGGTTCGTGGTCGCCGCCGTGCTCGCGGCCGGCCTGTCGCTCGCGCTGCGCCGACCCACGCGGATGGACCGCGCCACGCTGGGCCGCGTCGCCGCCGTCGGCCTGGTGATGAACGCCGTGCAGTTCGGGCTGATGTACGTCGCCTTCGACCTCGGCCTCGGTGCCACCTTGGCCTCCCTGTTCCACGCCCTCAGCCCGGTCCTCACGGCGCTCCTGGCAGCCGGGATCCTGGGCGAGCGGGTCTCACGCGTGCAGGTCGTCGGCTTCGGCGTCGGTGTGGCCGGGGTGCTGATCGTCCTGGGGTCAGACCTGGGTCACGCCGGCGGTCCGATCGCGGTGCTCATCGGCGCACTCAGCATGCTCACCCTCAGCCTGGGCACGCTCGGCCAGCGCTGGATCGGCGCCCAGCCCGACCTGCTGTGGTCGGCCGCCGTCCAGTTCGCGGTCTCCGCTCCCCCGATGCTCGTGCTCGGCTGGGCGACGGAGGGCGCGTGGCCGGTCACCGACACCCGTCAGGCGCTGGTCGCCGTGGCGTTCCTGGCGGTCGTGAACTCGATCATCGGGCTCGTCCTGCTGTCCCTGCTCGTGCTGCGCGGCGGCTCCGGCGCGGCGGCCAGCCTCTTCTTCCTCAGCCCTCCCGTCACGGCCGTGCTCGCCTGGCTGGTGCTCGACGAGACGCTCTCCGTGACGCAGCTGGTCGGACTGGTCGTCGCGGTGGTCGGCGTGGGCGCGGCCACCCGCACCCGTCGTACGCCCGTCCCGCTTCAGGAGGTCGGCACCCAGTAGCGGCGCTTCTTCCCGCGGACGTCCTCCAGCTCGCCGCCCGCGGCCTCGATCACCCGCATCGACCCGACGTTGTCGTCGTCGCAGGTGACCAGGGCGGGGTCGATCCCGAGGTCGCGCGCCCACGGCAGTGACTGCTTCAGCATCTCGGTGGCGTGCCCCTCGCGGCGCCGGGTGGGGCGTACGTCGTAGCCGATGTGCCCGCCCACGCCGAGGAGGAACTCAGTCAGCTCGTGGCGGATCGCGAGGCGACCGAGGTAGTCCTCGCCGTCGATCCACCACAGGGTCGTGCACGGCACGTGCCACTCCAGCCGGGGCGTCTCCGGCACGGCGTCCGCCTTCACCGCCTCGACGAACACCGCGAAGGCGTCCGGCTCCTTCCAGCCGGGAGCGTTGTGCTCGATCCAGGCGGCGGTCTGGCTGAACTCCGCACCCTCGGCGACGAACTCGTCCATCGCCTCCAGGAAGGACTCGCGGACGGACGTGGTCGGCAGGACGAGCTCGGGCATCCCGCCATCCTGCCAAGGACCTCGCGCCCCTCGCAGCCGGATATCGAGTCGATGGCCGCGAGATGAGTGGGGAAGGATGCCGCCATGTCCCGCACGCCCGTCGCGCCCTACCCCGCTCCGCACGACAAGACCGCCCGGCGCCTGGAGTGGGCCTTCCTCCCGCCGCACCTGCGTGCCTGGATCGAGCGCCGGTGCGGCTCCCCGGTGGTCTCGGCGATCTCGCAGACGAGCGGCTTCACACCCGGATTCGCTTCCGTCCTCGTGTGCCAGGACGGCACCCGACACTTCGTGAAGGCGGCGTCGGTCAAGGCGCAGCGCGTGTTCGCCGACTCCTACCGCGAGGAGGCGCGCAAGCTCACCGCCCTGCCCCGCTCCGTGCCGGCGCCGCGGCTGCTGTGGCAGCTCGACGACGACTGGGTGGTGCTCGGCATCGAGTACGTCGCCGCCCGCACACCGCGACGGCCGTGGCGCTCCGAGGACCTCGACGCGCTCCTCGACTCCCTGGAGGTGGCGGCCGACGCGCTGACCCCGCCGCCGGCCGGGCTCGAGCTGGACACGGCCGAGGCCGACTTCGCCCCGCTCCTCGACGGGTGGGCCGGCCTCCACCGGACCCGCACGGACCTCGACCCCGCGCACCTCGCGGAGGCCGAGGCGCTGGCGCGGCGCTACACCGAGGTGGTCGGCGGCGACACCCTGACACACACCGACATCCGCTCCGACAACGTGCTCATCGACCCCGACGGCCGGGCGCTGATCTGCGACTGGAACTGGCCGGTGCGCGCCGCCTCCTGGTTCGACTCGTTCGCCGCGCTCATCGGTCCGCGAGGGGAGGGCATCGACGTGGAGCGGGTGATCGCGGAGCGACGGCTGCTGCGCGACGTGGCGGCGGAGGCGTACGACATCAACCTCGCGCTCTACGTCGGCTACTTCTTCACCCAGTGCGAGCTGCCGTCGCCGCCGACGTCGCCCCACCTCCGCGACCACCAGCGCTGGCAGGGCGAGGTCTGCTGGGACTGGCTCGCCGAGCGCCGGGGCTGGTCGTGACCGCTCCCCGCGCGGTCGGCGTGCGCCTGCCGTACGACGGCGTACCGTCGCGGTGCGCGCCTGGGTCGAGCAGACCCTGGGCTCCCCTGTCGTCTCGGTCGCCGAGCAGGTGGGCGGGATGTCGCCCGGCTGCGCCACCCGACTGACCTGCGCCGACGGCACCCGCGCCTTCGTCAAGGCCGTCGGCGCCTCGCTCAACCCCGACACCCCGGGCCTGTTCCGCCGCGAGGTCGGCGTGCTCGCCCACATCGGCGCGCACCCGCTCTGGGCCCGGATGCTGGCGTCGTACGACGACGGCGACTGGGTCGCGCTGCTGATCGAGGACGTCGAGGGGCGTCACCCCGACTTCCGTGACCCCGCCGAGCTCGGAGCGGTCCTCGACGGGACCGACCGGCTGTCCGAGGTCCTGCAGGGGCTGGAGGTGCCGCCGTCGGTCGACCTGGTCGACGTGGGGTTCGTCCTCCGCAAGTGGGCCGACACCCTCGACCGGCTCGGCGAGGCCCCGGCCGAGGTGCCGGTGCCGGGGTGGCTGCGCACCGATCCCCACGGCTGGGCCGACGTGCTGCGGGCGCATGCCGAGCGGCCCATGCCCCACGTGGCCCACTGGGACATCCGGGTGGACAACCTGCTGCGCCGACCGGGTGGCGGGATCGTCTTCGTCGACTGGGGAGCCGCCGCGCGCGGTCCCGCGTGGGCCGACCCGGTGCTGGCGAGGCTGGAGCGCGTCGAAGAGCCCTGGTTCGACGCGTCGATCGCCTCGTCGCCCGCGCTGCTCGAGGCGGGCGACGACGCCGTCACCGCCTTCCTGGCCGGCTTCGGTGCCCACCTGGCGGTCCGGTCGGTGGTGGCGGTGGACGTCAACCTGCCGACGCTCAACGACTTCCGGATCCGGGAGTCGAGGCGCATGCTGGAGGCTGTCGCGCGCCGCACCGACCGGTCCCGGTAGGCGGATTTGGGCGCTCGGGACGCGTGCCGGTAGTCTTTCTCACTGCATGTCCGGCGCCCGACCCTCCTGTGCTCATCGATGGGAGCGGTTGCCAGGCAGCCGACAGCTCGAGACTTTCACCCCGACCAGCTCCACAACATCGAGGACCCACACGTGGCGAACATCAAGTCCCAGATCAAGCGCAACAAGCAGAACGAGAAGGCGCGCGTGCGCAATCAGGCCGTGAAGTCGCGCCTGAAGACCGCCGTTCGCAAGTTCCGCGAGCTCGCCGAGACCGGCGACAAGGACGCGGCCGTGGCCGCGAGCCGCGACGCCATGAAGGCGCTCGACAAGGCCGCCGCCAAGGGCGTCATCCACGGCAACCAGGCTGCCAACCGCAAGTCCTCGATCGCCAAGAAGGCCGCGTCGCTCTGACGCGATGCCCCTCTGATCCGCACGTCCCGCCCAGCACCCGCCCACGTGGCGGGTGTTGCGCATTTCGGGGGTCGCTGGGTCAGCGGTTGTCACGCAGCCCGGCGACCGTGAGCACGAGCCGCTCCAGCGTGTAGGACGCGTCGTGCGCCTGGCCCTTGATGTCGGCGTCGGCGACCGCGACCGCGCGGACCGCGGCGGCGATGCCCTCGGGGCTCCACGAGCGGGACTGGTCGCGCACCGTGCGCACCTTCCACGGCGGCACGCCGAGGTCGCGGGCGAGGTCGGCGTCGCGGGCGCCGCGGGGCGAGCCGAGGTAGCGCGCCAGGCTTCGTGCCGAGGCCGCCATCGCCGAGGTGACGAGGACGGCGGCGGTGCCGGAGTCGAGCGCCCACCGCAGCTCCTCCAGCGCGACGGCTCGCTTGCCGGCGAAGGCCGCGTCGGCGACGGTGAAGGACTTCGCCTCGGCGCGACCGCCGAAGTAGCGCTGCACCTTCTCGACGGTGAGCTGCTCGCCGTGGAAGTCGTTGGTGAGCTGGTCGGCCGCCGCGGCGAGGGAGCGCAGGTCGGTGCCGACCGCCTGCACCAGGAAGGTGGCGGCATCGGGGTCGATCTTGGCGCCGTGCGTGGCGACCTCGGAGGTCACGAAGCCCGGCATCTCGCTGGGGCGGATCTCCTCGGACTTCACCTCGGTGACCGCGGGCAGCTTGCGCAGCTTGGTGAGCACGCCGCTGCCCTTGGGCCCTCCTGAGTGGACCAGCACCAGCGACACGTCGTCGGCGGGCGCCGCGCAGTAGGCCAGCAGCCCGTCCACGGACTCGTCGGGCAGGTCCTCCAGGCCCCGGACCATCACGCACCGGATCGAGGAGAACAGCGAGGGCGCGGACATCTCCCCCAGCGAGGCCAGGGTGAGGTCGGAGGCCGGCGACTCGGCGAACTCCGCGTCGGCGTCGTGCGCGCGGACGGCGTCTCGGACCGAGGCGACGGTGCGGGAGGAGAGGTATTCCTCCTTGCCCGTCACGAGGACGACGTGGCCGAGCACCTGCGCGGCGGAGGGAGTGCGTGCCATGGTCCGCACAGCCTAGTCGCGGGTGACGACACCGACCTCGCCCTGTCGCACCACCACGACCACGTCGCCCGCGGTGTCCGTACGCCACACCCGTGCACCCGAGGCCGACAGCGCCGCCAGCAGGTCGGGCGCCGGGTGGCCGTAGTCGTTGTCCGCCCCCACCGACACGAGCGCCACCCGTGCGCCGAGCGACGTCAGCCAGTCGAGGTCCTGGTGACGGCTGCCGTGGTGCGGCACCTTCAGCACGTCGACCCGCAGCCCGGCGAGGTCGCGCGCCAGCGCCGCCTGCGCGGACGGCTCCACGTCGCCGGTCAGCAGCATCCGCACGCCCGTCACCTCGGCGACCAGCACCACGCTGGCGTTGTTGGGCGCGCTCTCGCTCGGGTCGCCGCCGGGGCCACCGGGCCGTGGCCACACGGCCTGGAGGGTCACCTCGCCCACCCGCCGCGTCACGCCGTACGCCGGCAGGGCCGGGTCGCGGCCCAGCGCCGACCCGACGTCGCGCACTCCGTCCGCCGGCTCGAGCAGGGCGGTCCCCTCGATCGCGCCCACCTCGCGGCCCTCGAGCACGCCGGCGACGCCACCGACGTGGTCGGCGTGGAAGTGCGTGAGCACCAGCAGCGGCACCGATCGGACCTCGAGCCGGTCGAGGCAGGCGTCCATGGCAGCCGGATCGGGGCCGGCGTCGACCACGACCGCCGCGTGCTCGTCGGCGCGCAGCACCAGGCCGTCGCCCTGGCCCACGTCGCAGACCGCCAGCACCCAGCCGGTGGGCGGCCAGCCCGGGGTCGGCGGCCGGACCAGCATCACCACCACCAGCAGGCCGGTGCAGGCGAGGGTGGATCCGGGCCTGCCGAGCAGCCGCGGGGCGAGCGGCACCGCGGCCAGGCACATGGCCGTCAGCACGACGAGCGGGACCGGCCCGGTGCCCCAGTGCACCGCCGCGGTCGGCACGTCGGCGCCCCAGCGGGCCACGGTGATGATCCACTGCGCCGACCAGGCCGCGGGTGCCGCGACCACCGCCCCGAGCGGGGTCCACACCAGTCCGAGCAGGCCACCGGTCAGCCCCAGCACGGTGGCGGGTGCCACGGCCGGCGCGGCCAGCAGGTTGGCACCGACGGCCACCATGCTCACCTGGCCCGAGAGCGCGGCCACCACGGGCGTGCAGGCCACCTGTGCGGCCAGCGGCACCGAGACCGCCTCCGCCACCCACCGGGGCGTCCACCGCATCAGTGCGTCGCGCCAGGCGGGTGCCAGCAGCAGGATCCCGGCCGTCGCGAGCGCCGACAGCGCGAAGCCGGCCGTCACCGCCAGCCGCGGCCAGACCAGGAGCAGGCCCAGCACGGCGACGCCGAGGCCCCGGGTGCCGCGCGAGCGGCCGTTGCGGCCCATCCCGACCAGCGCGACGGTGCCCATCGCGGCGGCGCGTACGACGCTGGGCTCGGCCCGCGCCGTCATCACGAAGCCGGCGATCCCGACGGCGGCCAGCGCGTGCAGCCAGCGCCCGCGCACGCCGAGCCACCGGCCTAGCACGAGGACGAACCCGACGACCAGGGTGAGGTTGGTGCCGCTCACGGCGAGCAGGTGGGTGAGCCCGGTCGTGCGGAAGTCGTCGGCGAGGTCCGGGTCCAGACCGCCGTCGTCGCCCACCACCAGCGCCGGCACCAGCTCGCGGGCGTCGGCGTCACGGCCCGAGACGGCGGCGCGCACCGAACGGCGTACGGCTGCCGCGGCGTCCCACCAGACGTCGGGCTCCGCCACCACGCGCGGGGCGCCGGTGGGGCGGACGAGTGCCGCGACGTCGCCGTCGCCCGGCACGAGTCGCGCCGTCGTCTCGAGCGAGGTGCCCAGCGGCAGTCGCGGCCACTCGCTCCCGGCCATCAGCACGACCGGGGCGTCGAGCCTCCACGCCCGTCCCCGGCCCTCGACGCGCGTGGCCCGCGCCCGAGCGACCTGGAGGTCGCCGTACTGGCCCGCCACGATCCGCGGGTCAGAGGTCACCTCGAGCCGCAGGGTGACGACAGCCCCTTCGTCGGCCAGCCCCGCGAGCGGCGAGGTCGCCACCACCGTGAGGTGCAGGGCCGCCACACCGGCGACGGCGACCAGTGCGGCGAGCGGCCCCAGCCACGCGGCAGACCGACGCCGCCACCGCACCCCCGAGACGCCGGCGGCGACGAGCAGGCAGGTCGACCCCAGTGCCACCCGTCCCGGCAGCAGGAGGACGAGCAGCGCCCCCACCCACGCCCCCGCGCCGAGGGCGAGCGCGCGCAGGTCGGGCACGGGTCAGATCGTCACGAGGGGTGCGAGGTCCTCGAGGGTCGCCTCACCGATGCCGTCGACCTCCAGCAGCTCGTCCACCGCGCTGAACCCGCCGTTGTCGGCACGCCACGCCAGAATCGACTCGGCCGTCACCGGGCCCACCCCCGGCAGGGTCTCCAGCGTGGCCTGGTCGGCGGTGTTGAGGTTGACCAGCGACTCCCCCGTCGACGGCGCGTCGAGGCTGCCGGCCACGCCCGGCACCGGCGCGACCCCGACGAGGATCTGCTCCCCGTCCACGACGGGACGCGCGAGGTTGAGCGAGGTGAGGTCGACCCCGCGCCGCGCTCCCCCGGCGGCCTCGAGCGCGTCGACGACGCGCGACCCGGCGGGCAGCACCGCGATGCCGGGCTTGCGCACCTTGCCCGCGACGTCGACCACCAGCTCGGCCGTCGCGGCCTCCGCCCCCTCGGTCGGGCTCAGCGAGGTCAGCGGGCTCGCCGACGAGGGGGCGGACGTCACCGGCGCCAGCGGCACCGCCTCCGCCTGGTCACGGACCGCCCACCACGCGGCGAGGCCGACGGCCAGCGCGGCCACGACGGCGACGACCGCCAGGTGCACCGGCCCCAACTGCAGACCGCCGATGCTCAGCCGCCGCGACGCGTGGCGTCCGGGCACCGGGACCACCACGGGTGCAGGCGCGACCTCCGGGCGCTCCCGGACCCGGGTGTGCGCGGACTCGGGCGCCACCTCCCCCTCACCGCGTACGGCGGCCAGCTCCGCGCTCAGCGTCGCCAGCCGTCGCGACACCGCCTCGGCGTGCTCGGAGGAGGACTGGGCTCGACGCATGCCTCCACGCTAGGAAGGGTGCACGCCGGCCGGAACCCGCCCGCGGCAATCTGTGGACAGGCGTCAGGAGGTGCTCACGAGCCCGGCCGTGGCGCCACGCACACGGCCACCATCCCGGGCCCGACGTGCGCGCCCAGCACCGCGCCGAGCTCGCCGCACATGACCTCGCGGCCCTCCAGCCCCTCGGCCAGGCGCTCGGTGAGCGCGGCCGCGAGCTCCTCGGCGCGGTCGGCGTTGGCGAGGTGCGAGACGCAGACGTCGACCGGCTGGTCGCCGGCGGCCTCGACGGCCAGGTCGGCGAGCCGGGCGAGCGCGCGGGACGCCGTACGGACCCGCTCCCGCGGCACGACCCTGCCGTCGGCGATCTCCAGCAGGGGCTTGACCGAGAGTGCGCTGCCGAAGATCGCGGCCGCGGCACCGACCCGGCCGCCGCGGCGGAGGTACTCCAGGGTGTCGACGTAGAACAGCGAGGAGGCCGCCTCGCCGCGGGCGAGCGCGGCCTCGGCCGCCTCCTGCCCGGTGCCGCCGGCGTCGAGCACGTCGGCCGCGGTGAGCGCGGCATAGCCCGTCGCGATGCCGACCTGCCCCGAGTCGACCACGTGCACCGGCAGCTCGACCTCGAGCGCGGCCAGCTGGGCGGACTCGAAGGTGCCGCTCATCTCGCCGGACAGGTGGATCGACACGATCTCCTCGGCGCCCTCGGCCTCGAGCGCGCGGTAGAGGTCGGCGAGGAGCACCGGCGCCGGCCGCGACGTGCTGACCGGCACGAAGTCGCGCAGCGCCTCGGCGACCACGGCCGGCGTGGCGCCCTCGGGTCCCTCGTCGAGCACCTTGGCGCCGATCACGACCTGCAGCGGTACGACCCGGATCCCGCGGGCCTGCGCCACCTCGGCGGGCAGGCTCGCGGTCGAGTCGATCACGACCACCACACGAGGCATGTCGAGACCCTAGACGACGATGTTCACCAGCTTGGGCGCGCGCACGATCACCTTGCGCACGGTGGCTCCGTCGATGGCGCGCTGCACGGCCTCGTCGGCCAGGGCAGCGGCCTCCAGGTCGGCCTCGGAGATGTCGGGTGCCACCTCCAGGCGCGCCCGGACCTTGCCCTTGACCTGCACGACCGCGGTGACGCTGTCCTCGACCAGCAGCGCCTCGTCGACCTCCGGCCACCCCACCCGTGCGACGGTGGGCTGGTGGCCCAGCCGCTCCCACATCTCCTCGGCCGTGTAGGGCGCGACCAGCGACAGCAGGATCGCCACGGCCTCGGTGGCCTCGCGCACGGCGGGGTCGTCGGGACCGCACCCGGAGTCGATGGCCTTGCGGGTCGCGTTGACCAGCTCCATCACGCGGGCGACCATCACGTTGAAGCGGTAGGTCTCGACCAGCTCGGCCGCGTCGTGCACGGTCCTCGCCGTCGTACGCCGCAGCGCCAGGTCTCCCGTCGTGACGTCCGCTCCGGGCGACGACGTGACGTCGCCCGACAGCCGCCAGGCGCGCTGCAGGAAGCGCAGCGACCCCTCAGGCGACATGTTGGCCCAGTCGATGTCGTCCTCGGGCGGACCCGCGAAGACCAGCGTCAGGCGCACCGCATCCACGCCGAAGGCACCGAGTTGGTCCCCCAGGTCGACGCCGTTGCCCAGCGACTTGCTCATCTTCTTGCCCTGGTTGATCACGAAGCCCTGGTTCAGCTGTGCCGCCCACGGCTCGCGGAAGTCGACCAGGCCCATGTCGTTCAGCACCTTGGTGAAGAACCGGCCGTACAGCAGGTGCAGCACGGCGTGCTCGACACCGCCGACGTACAGGTCGCTCGGCATCCAGGCGTTGACCTTGTCGCTGTCGAACGGCCTCGTGTCGTCGTGCGGCGAGCAGGAGCGGAACATGTACCACGACGAGTCGACGAAGGTGTCCATGGTGTCGGTGTCGCGGGTGGCCGGTCCGCCGCAGGTCGGGCAGGTGACGTTGACCCACTCGGTCGCCCCACCCAGGGGCGAGGTGCCCTTGGGCTTCAGGTCGGCGCCGCGCAGCATCGGCAGGGTGACCGGCAGCTGGTCCTCGGGCACCGGGACCTCGCCGTCGACCGGGCAGTGGATGATCGGGATCGGCGCGCCCCAGTAGCGCTGGCGGCTCAGCAGCCAGTCGCGCAGGCGGTAGTTGACCGCGCCGCTGCCGCGGCCGTCGGCCTCCAGCCTCTCGATGATCGTCCGGATGCCCGTGGCCTTGTCGCGCAGGCCGTCCAGCTCGCCCGAGTTGATGTAGACGCCGTCTCCCGAGGTGGCGACACCGGTCTCCTCGGGGTTGTCGTCCCCGGTGTCGATGACCCGTCGCACGGGCAGGCCCATCGCCTTCGCGAAGTCCAGGTCGCGCTGGTCGTGCGCGGGCACGGCCATGATCGCGCCGGTGCCGTAGTCGGCCAGGACGTAGTCGCTCGCCCAGACCGGGATCTCCTCGCCCGAGACCGGGTTGGTGGCGGTGATGCCCAGGTCGACGCCCGTCTTGGGACGGTCGGTCGCCAACCGGTCGATGTCGGAGGCCTTGCGCACCTCGACCAGGTAGTCCTCCAGCGCCTGGCGGCGGTCGGGGTGCACGATCTCCGCGGCCAGCGGGGCGTCGGCCGCCACGACCATGAACGTCACGCCGTACAGCGTGTCGGGCCGGGTCGTGTAGACGTCGATGTCGCGACCGGTCGACAGCGTGAAGGTGACGTGCGCGCCCTCGGAGCGCCCGATCCAGTTGCGCTGCGCGGTGACCACGCGGTCCGGCCAGGTGCTCTCCAGCTCATCCAGCCCGTCCAGCAGCTCCTGGGCGTAGTCGGTGATCTTGAAGTACCACTGGGTCAGCTCCTTCTTCGTCACCTCCGCCCCGCAGCGCTCGCAGGCGCCGTTGACGACCTGCTCGTTGGCCAGCACGGTCTGGTCGTTGGGGCACCAGTTGACCGCGCTGTTCTTGCGGTAGGCCAGGCCGCGCTTGAAGAACTCCAGGAACAGCCACTGCGTCCAGCGGTAGTAGGCGGGGTCGGAGGTGTTGAAGGTGCGCGACCAGTCGAAGGACGCGGCGTACTTCTTGCACGACTCGATCGACTTGGCGATGTTGGCACGCGTGTAGGTGTCGGGGTGCTCGTCGTTGCGGATCGCCGCGTTCTCCGCGGGCAGGCCGAAGGAGTCGAAGCCCATCGGGTTCAGCACCTCGTAGCCGCGCTGCCACCAGTAGCGCGCCACCACGTCGTGCAGCGCGAAGACCTCCGCATGACCCATGTGCAGGTCACCGCTCGGGTAGGGGAACATCGTCAGCGCGTAGCGCTTCTCGCGCGGGCTGTCGTCGTCGGCCCGGAAGGGGTCGAGCTCCTCCCAGACACGCTGCCACTTCGTCTCGGTGGCCGCGATGTCGTACGTCGCGCGCTCGCCGTCGTGGGCTGCGGTGTCCTGGCTCATGGCGTGTCCTCTGGTGCGTGTTGCTGGCTGCTGGGCATGAAAAAACCCCTCACATGGAGGGGTGGCCGCGTGTCGGTCCTCGTCGGGGAAGAGGAGGCGATCAGCGCGGCTGCGGAAGAAGAAGCTCCTGGTGCACGATCCCAGCATACTCGTCCCATGGGTGCAGACCTGAGCAGGTACGACGACTGGCTGAGATTCCTCACCTCACTCCCCCAGCGCGTGCCGGCGCTGCAGGTCGTGGTGGTCAACGGCTCGGCGGTGACCGGCGGGTGGGACGAGCACTCCGACCTCGACGTCGAGGCCTGGTGCAGCGGCGACGCCGCGACGACGTACGACGCGGTGCTGGCCCTGGTGCGGCAGGAGCTCGACGTCGACCACGTCTGGGAGCTGCCGGAGGCGACCTGGCCCACCGGGCGGCAGTGCTTCATCCACCTGCAGCCCGACGAGGCCGAGATGGAGACGCAGCGCCGGCAGGCGATCACCCAGACGGCAGCGCGACGGCAGACGGCGGCGTGGCTGGTGGAGCGGGCGATCGCCCGCGCCGGGATGGCCGAACGGGTGGAAGCGCTGCCGCCCGGGCCGGACCTGCTGGTCCGGACCCGGGCAGCGTTCGCGTGGCAGGACGAGGTCCTGGCTCAGCTCACTTCACGAACTGAGGGGTGAAGGGCGGGTTCCACCACTCACCGTTGTAGGCCTTGACGGCCCCGATGACGTGCAGGATGCCGGCGAACACGAAGGCGGCGGCCAGCGCCGGCAGCATCACCACGAGGCCGAGGCCCAGGGTGAGCAGCGCGATCGGGATGGTGAGGATCCCGAGTACGACCAGCCAGATGAACATGGTGATCTGGATGTTGATCGAGTTCGCCGCGTGCGCGCGGACGAAGGGGCCGCGGTCCTTGTGGATCACGTAGACGGCGACGGAGGCGAGAAAGCCCAGGAACCCGGCGGAGCAGATCATCGCGACGACGGCGCCTGCGTGGCTGATCGCACCCCAGGTCCGCTCGTCCTCGGGCGACATGGTCGCCGGCGCGGGGCGGTAGGTGGACTGCGGCTGCTGACCGTAGGCGCCGGGGGCGCCGGTGTCGTGGGTGGGCGGCGGGTTCTGCGGGTACTGGTCGGACATCTCACTCACTCCTCGGGGGCCGGGTGCCCTCTGCTGACACCTACTCAAGCACGCCGCGAACCGCGGATCATCCCGTTCCGGGGTGGAGTCAGGGTCGGCTCAGGGATCGATCCGGGCCGCACTGCCCAACAAGTGTTTGACGGTGTGGCCCCGGCCGGGCACACTCACTCCCCAAGAACTCTTGGAGGGTGAGCATGGACGCGACGAACGAGACCGACGGCGAGGCGGTGGCCCGGTTGCGGGCGACCGCGCACCCGGTGCGGCTGCGCATCCTGTCGCTGCTGACCGCCGAGGCGATGAGCGCCGCCGAGGTGGCCCGCGCCCTGGACCTCACGCACGCGAACGCGTCCTACCACCTGCGGGTCCTTCACGACATCGGCGAGCTGGTCGTGGAGAGCGAGGAGAAGATCCGCGGCGGCGTCGCCAAGCGCTACCGGTACGACGCCACTCGCGAGCTCCCCGGCCGCACGAGCGGGGTCGACGACCGGATCGCCTACGCCCGGGCCAACGCCCTCGAGGTCGAGCGGCGCCTGCTCGACGCGGCGCCGGGCTCCGGGTCCTCCAGCGACCTCGAGGCGTGGGTGCCGGTCACGGACTGGCACCGCGCGCTCGACCTGCTCCACGAGGCGTCCCACCTGCTCCACGCCGCCGCCCGGCCCGCCGGCACGCCCGACACCGTCCACGTCAGCGCGACGACGAACGCCTTCACGATGACCGGCGGCCTGACCGGCGAGGCCACGAGGTGGCGGCCGTGAGCCGGTCCGGATCGCTGGCCCCGCTGGGGCAGCGCAACTTCGCGTGGTACTTCTCCTCGCGCCTGGTCAACACCCTCGGCGCGATGATGGCCAACATCGCGCTGACCTTCGCAGTGCTCGACATCGACGGTCGCGCCATCGCGATCGGCATGGTGCTGGCCGCGCACACGATCCCGATGATCCTGCTGCTGCTCTGGGGCGGCGTGCTGTCCGACCGCTTCCCTCGAGCGGTGGTGTTGCAGGTCTCCAACGTCGCCTCCGCGGTGTCCCAGGGGACGATCGCGTTCCTGGTGCTGACCGGCCGCGCCGAGCTCTGGATGATCATCGCGCTCACCGCCTTCCACGGGGCGGTGTCGGCGATGTCGATGCCGGCGATGGCCGGCATGGTCCCCCAGCTGGTGCCGCGCGAGTCGCTGCAGCAGGCCAACGCGCTGCTCTCGCTGACCCGCAACGGCCTGACGGTGATCGGCCCGTCCCTCGGCGCCTTCCTCGTCGTGACGTCGGGGCCGGGCTGGGCACTGGCCGTCGACGCCCTCACCTGGGCCGTCGCGGCCCTCCTCCTGGTCCCGGTGAAGATCCCGCCGCGGGCACCCCGGGCCGAGGCGGCCTCCACGATGCAGGACCTGCGCGAGGGATGGACCTTCTTCCGGAGCGTCACCTGGCTGTGGGTCGTGGTGCTGGGCTTCGGTGCCCTCAACATGATCCACAACGGTGCCCTCTTCACCCTCGGCCCCGTCGTCGCGGAGGACTCGATCGGGCGCCAGGCGTGGGGCTTCGTACTCTCCGCCGAGGCCCTCGGCCTGCTGGTGATGGCCGTCATCCTGCTGCGCTTCCGCCTGGAGCGCCCCCTCCTGTGGGGCATGCTCGCGATCATCCTCAACGCCGCGCCGATGATCATGCTGGGCGTCGACCCGGTCGTCGTCGCACTCGTGGCCGCGGCCTTCGTCGGCGGCATGGGGATCGAGGTGTTCTCGATGGGCTGGGCCCTCGCCATGCAGGAGAACATCGACGACGACATGCTCAGCCGGGCCTACTCCTACGACATGCTCGGGTCGTTCATCGCGATGCCGATCGGCCAGCTGGCGTGGGGGCCCCTCGGCGCCGCCTTCGGCAACGAGCGCGTGCTGGTCGCCTCCGGCATCGCGTACGCCGTCATCTGCGCGCTGGTGCTCTGCTCGCGGTCGGTGCGCGACCTTCCCCGCACGCCGCTGGTGATGGAGGACGCCGTCAGGACAGGCTCCCCGTGAGCCTGGCCGGGACGCGTGGACGTGTCGGGCACTCTAGGGTGCTGGTATGACCGTCATGGACCTCTTCCGTCTCGACGACAAGGTCGTCATCGTCACCGGCGCCTCGAGCGGGCTGGGCGTGGCCTTCGCCCACTGCTTCGCCGAGGCGGGTGCCGACGTGGTGCTCGGCGCACGCCGGGTCGAGAAGCTGGAGCGGGTCGCCGACTCGGTGCGCTCCATCGGCGGCAGGGTGCACACGGTGGCCACCGACGTGGCCGACCCCGAGCAGTGCCAGCAGCTCGTGGCCGAGGCGATGGCGAAGTTCGGCCGGGTCGACGTGCTGGTCAACAACGCCGGCGTGGGCACCGCGGTGCCGGCGACGCGCGAGACCCCCGAGCAGTTCCGCTCCGTCATCGACGTCAACCTCAACGGCTGCTACTGGATGGCGCAGGCCTGCGGGCGTGTCATGCTGCCCGGCTCGAGCATCGTCAACATCTCCTCGATCCTCGGCATCACCACCGGCGGCCTCCCGCAGGCGGCGTACTCCGCCTCCAAGGCCGGGCTCGGCGGCCTCACCCGCGACCTGGCCCAGCAGTGGACGGGCCGCAAGGGCATCCGGGTCAACGCGCTCGCGCCGGGGTTCTTCACCTCCGAGATGACCGAGACCTACCCCGAGGGCTACCTCGACCTGGCCCTGCAGCGCGTCCCGGCCGGCCGCAAGGGCGACCCGCGCGAGCTCGCGGCGACCGCCGTGTGGCTGGCCTCCGACGCCGCGGGCTACGTCACCGGGCAGATGATCCCGGTCGACGGCGGCCTCACCATCGCCTGATCAGAGCCAGGCGTCGCCGCGGACCACGCCGTCGGTACGCCGACCGTCCGCCGCCTCGGCCAGCCAGCGCTCGCCCGGGGCGAACAAGCCGCTGCTGCCCCAGCCGTCGAGCGAACGTGTGACGACCTTGCTGCCCTCGCGCACGACGTAGACGCCACCGGACAGCGCCAGCACGAACGCGCTGTCGATCGTGTCGAGCAGGTCGGCCGACGGTGACCAGGCGACGACGAGCGGCTGCGTGCCCGCGGCCCCGCGCACGACGGCGACGCGGGTCGGCGTGAGGTGGTGCTCGGCCCGCCACCGCAGCCGGGTGGGGTCGGTCGTCCGGACCACGCCGAGGCCGGTCGCGGTGATCACCTGCACCCACGCCTCCGCACGCATGCCGAGCAGCCGGTAGCGCTCCGGATCGGTCACGCTCGAGTACTCGTGCTCGGCCGGGCCGGCGCCGCCGGGGTGCGGGTGGGGCCAGTCGGCCAGGTCACCGCGCACCCGGGCGAACGCCTCGTCCACGGCCGGCACGAGGGCGGCCGCGGCGAAGCGACGGCGGTGGGGCCGCGTCCACACGGCCGCGCCGTCCAGCGTGTGACGGGTGAGCTCCCCGCCGGGGACCGCGAGCGTGAGCGAGACCGGCGGCTCGTCGGTGTCGTCCTCCCACGACATCGTCCACGAGGCCTCGCCCAGGTCCTCGGGCTCGCCGACCGGGTTCAGCGTGATGGCCATGCCACCGTCGGGCTCGTGGAGCATCCGCCGCGGCCAGTGCCGGCTCGGCACGAACCCGACCGCGACCAGCAGATCGGCGAGACGGTCGGGATCGGATGGCGTGAGGCTGACGTGCTCGACGACCGGTCCGTCCGCAGGACCCGGCGCCATCGGGGTCGTCCACTGGATGAGGAACGGCAGCGCGCCGTCGTACGGTCCGTCGGCGACGTCGCAGACCCGCCACGCGACGACGTCACCGTCAGGGGTGCGGCGCGAGCCCGGCACCGGCGGGTCGGGGTCGAAGCCCGCCTCGAGAAGCGCCGTCCGAGCAGCGTCGATGTCGTCCACCGCGACCGCCCACGAGATCGGTCCGCGGGCCGAGCGCACCCGGTCCAGCCAGGGGTTGGACTCGTCCGACCCGGCCGCGATCAGCTCGACGTACGCCGGCCTCGGCCCGCGGACGAGCACGTTCTCGGTGCCGACGGGGTGCGCTCCCCCGCGCTCCGCGGACAGGCCCGCCGCGCGCCACCGCACCGCCGCCTCGTCGAGATCGTCGACGGAGACGACCAGGTGGTCGAAGCGGGCACTCACCGGGTCGGGTGGCGGGAGTCAGCCGGCGGCGAGGATCTCGGTCACGGCGGTGACCAGGCCGGCGATGTCGTCGTCGCTGGCGACCAGCGGCGGCGCGAAGCGGACCGTCGAGCCGTGGGTGTCCTTGGCGAGGATGCCGCGCTCCATCAGCCGCTCCGACATCTGGCGGCCGGTCATCCGCGCCGGGTCGATGTCGATGCCGGACCACGCACCGCGGACGCGTACGCCGACGAGGCCGTGGCCGACGAGGGGGCGGAAGCCGGCCTCGAGCAGGGCGCCGATCTCGGTGGCGCGGGCCTGGAAGGTGCCCTCCTCGAGCATCGCGACGACCTCGGTGCCGATCGCGGCGGCGAGCGGGTTGCCACCGAAGGTCGAGCCGTGCGAGCCGGGCGTGATGACGTCCATGACGTCGCGGTCGGCGGCGATCGCGGACACGGGGTAGATGCCGCCGCCGAGGGCCTTGCCCATGATGTAGATGTCGGGGACGACGTCCTCGTGGTCGCAGGCGAAGGTCCGGCCCGAGCGGGCCAGACCCGACTGGATCTCGTCGGCGACCATCAGCACGTTGCGCTCGGTGCAGAGCGCGCGCAGGGCGCGCAGGAAGCCCTCGGGGGGCATGACCACGCCGCCCTCGCCCTGGATCGGCTCGAAGAGCACCGCGACGGTGGTGTCGTCGATCGCCGCCGCGACCGCGTCGATGTCGCCGTAGGCCGCGCGGCGGAAGCCCGACGTGAACGGCGCGTAGCCGGCGGTGGCGACCTCGTCGTCGGAGAAGCTGACGATAGTGGTGGTGCGGCCGTGGAAGTTGCCCTCCATGGTGACGATCGAGGCCTGGCCGGCCGGGACGCCCTTGACCTCGTAGCCCCACTTGCGGCTGACCTTGATCGCGGTCTCGACGGCCTCGGCGCCGGAGTTCA
>NZ_JAOPWY010000195.1 GCF_025965415.1 Nocardioides sp. | reverse complement strand
AGCCAGCCACGCAGGACGCACCGGCGAGGGCCCGGTGGGGACTCCCACCCCGCCCACGTCGCCTCCGCGGCCGTGCCGGGTGCAGATGCAGGACCGGTTGCCGTCGGCGTCGGCGACCACCCAGAACGACGGCGCCTCGGCGTCGCTGACCAGCGTCCCACCGGCGTCGAGCACCGCCTGGAGCCGGCGCTCTCCCTCGTCGTGCGGCACCCAGACGTCGAGGTGCCAGCGCTGCGCGGGGCCCTGCGGAGGCAGCGAGGAGGCCTCCTCGCCCGAGCGCTGGAACCACAGCCCGGGCACCTGGCCGCTCGGGTCGACCGGCTCGCCGCTGCTGACGTCCCCACCGAGCAGGGCGGCGTAGAAGCCGCCCAACGCCTCGGGCGCCGAGGTGTCCAGCCCCGGCTCGAGCTGGGTGAGCCCAGAGACGTCGGCCGTGGCCCCCGCCTCGGCCGCGAACCCGCTGATCGCGCGGGCCAGGTCGACGTCGCGACTGGTGATGCCGCCGACGTCGTGGCTCGACAGCGTCACGATCACCTCGGGATAGGTGAGCGAGATGTCCGGGTGGTGGTCGGCCTCCTCGGCGGCCGCACCGATCCGGTCCACCAGTGCGAGGCCGGTGGCGAAGTCTCCGGTGCGGAACCGGGCGCGGATGCCGGTCAGGAGGTGGCGCCAGTCGTCGAGACCGGCCTCGCGGACCTCGGTGGCGGTGAGCTTCTGCTTCGGATCACTCATGTCCCCGACAGTGCCACGACCCGCCGGCAGCGGCCACCCCCATCGTCAGCGCAGCTGCTGGGTGATCTCGTGCGTGTCACCGTCGACGACCACTCTGGCGAGCGCGCCGTTGACCAGCGGCAGGTGGGGCGGCACGTGGCCGATCTCGAGGTCGAGCACGATCGGCAGGTCCAGGCGGCCGAGGGCGTCGACGACCGCCTCGCGCTGCGTCAGCTGCGGGTGGTCGGGGGCGTTCGTGCGCCCCACGAGCACGGCCGCTGCCCGGTCGAACCACCCGGCGAGCCGCAGGCCGTGGAGGTAGCGGCAGATGTTCACCCCGTGCTCCTCGCACGCCTCGACGTAGATGATGGTCGGCTCGTCCAGCTGCGCGGCCCACCCGCGCACGTCGCCGTACGCCGTGCCGGCGAGCGGGGCGATCGTCTCGACGCAGCCGCCGATCAGGCGGCCCGACACGTCGACGCTGCCGCCACCGAGCACCTCCCAGCTCCCCTCGCCCGCGTGCGTCCACTCCCCGGCGCGCGCATCCGTCTCGAAGCGCACCCAGTCGGCCACCAGCCGGGAGTCGCGCTGGACGAACGGACCCTCGCCCCCGGCCAGGTCAAGCCAGTGCAGCAACCCGTCGGGCACGGCGTACGGCGTGTCCGCGAGGTTGTCGCCGTGGAGGGTCGCCCAGCCGAGGCGGGTGGTCACGGGCAGGAGGATCGTCGACAGGTCGGAGTAGCCGACGAGCCAGGTGGGCTCGGCACCGGCGAGCGCGTCCCAGTCGACGAGGTCGACGAGGTCGATCGCCGTCTCCCCGCCCCAGGGCGGGACGACGCAGGTGATCGCGGGGTCGGCCAGCATCCGGGTCAGCTCGGCCGCGCGTTCCTCGGCGGGCGCCGAGGTGAGCCCGGTGCCGTCCATGCACTCCCCCACCTCGACCTCGTAGCCGCGGGACCGGAGCCACCCGACGCAGAAGTCGATGCGCGCGGCCGCGTCACCCGACGCCCCGGCCGACGGCGACGTGACGCCGATCCGGTCACCGGGCCGGAGCGGACGCGGGAAGCGCAGCGCAGGTGAGCTCATGCCCCGAGTCTGACACCCTGTCTCCATGGGACTCGGGGACCTCGTGAGCCGGACCGTCCACACCGCCACGGCGGTGCCGCGGCTCTACGGGGCGGCCCTGCGAACGGGCATCGGCCCGGTCGGCGCCGCCCAGGTGCTGGGCATCTCCGAGGCTGCGCTCCGGACCGCGGCCACCCACGGACGAGGCGTTCCCGGCCGGATCAACGCCCTGCGCCACTTCATGTGGCAGGCCGTCCTGACGGCCAGGTTCGGCATCGCGGTGTCCGGCCCGATCGCCACCGCCCAGGAGGACGGCACGCCGGCTCACAGGGACTCCCGCGTCGACGCCCACAACAACGCGGTGGGCCAGGACTACGGCGCCGCCCACGCGAGGGACCTGCAGGACGGTTCGGTCTCCGAGGTGATGGAGCGACTGGTGCCGGTGGCGCTGGAGAAGTGGGAGGCCGACGAGCTGATCTGGGTCAGGCCGCACTGAGGTTTCGACACGCTCGTTCCTCGCTGCTCAACCAGCGGCTACCAGGTCGTGAGGGCCCCGCGGTCGTGCTCGCCCTCGGGCCAGACGGCCCGCACCACACCGGCCGCGGCGAGCGCCTTGCGGCACCCGGGGCACGGCGGGTCGGTGATGTAGGCGGTCGCGCCCTTGGTGTCGCGGGTCGCGAAGAGCAGGGCGTTGACCTCGGCGTGGATGGCGATGCAGAACCCTGGCGTTCCCGGTCGGTCGTAGTCGCCGAGTCCCGGCACGGCGTCGTACCCCAGCCGGCCGCGCGGGCAGGCGCCCATGAGGCAGTCGTCCTCACCGGGAGCCGCGCCGTTGTAGCCGGTGGCGATGATCCGGTGCTCGATCGTGAGCACCGCACCCACGCGGCGGCGCGTGCACTTGGCTCGTGCGGAGACGGCGCTGGCGATGCCGAGGAAGTAGTCGTCCCAGCCGGGGACCTGTGTGCTGCTCGGGGTGGTGCTCACGGCAGTACAGACTGCCCGATCTCCTGGGGGTTGTAGGCGACTTCCCAGCGGAACCCGTCCGGGTCGGCGAAGTAGCCGCTGTAACCGCCCCACTCGCGCTGGACCCCTTCGCCGATCTGGGTGGCGCCGGCGGCCCGGGCCTGCTCGAGGACGGTGTCCACGCCCCGGGCGGTGGCGAGGTTGTGGGAGAGGGTGATGGGAAGGATGCCTCCGCGCGCCGGCGCGTGGCCGACCTCCTCCACGAAGCCCGACTCGACCCACATGCTGAGCACGACCTTCTCCGCGACCCGGAACATCAGCACCTCGCCGACCACGTCGACCGCGGGCTCCCAGCCCAGGCCGTCGACGTAGAAGCGGCGGGTGGCCTCGAGGTCGGTCACGACGAGGGTGATGAAGCTGACGCGCTGGTCCATGTCACTGCTCCTTCTGCTGGTTCTGCGGCTGCGCGGTCTCCGGCGGTCGGGCGGCCAGGCGGACGCGCTGGCGCCCCATGGCGTCGAAGTTGCGGTCGTCCAGCCAGTCGTCGAGCGCCCGACGGACACGCGGCCACTCGAGGTCGGTGACCGAGAACCAGTCGGTGTCGCGGTTGCGGCCCTTGTAGACGACGGCGTTGCGGAAGCGGCCCTCCCAGATGAAACCGAGCCGGATCGCGGCACGACGCGAGGGCGCGTTGAGGCTGTCGCACTTCCACTCGTAGCGGCGGTTGCCGAGGCCGTCGAAGGCATGTCGCATCAGCAGCGCCATCGCCTCGGTGGCGGCTCGGCTGCGTTGCAGCCGGCGGCCGAAGGCGATCCCGCCGACCTCGATCGAGCCCATGGCGGGATCGATGCGCATCAGCGAGCAGAAGCCTGCCGCGCGGCCGGTCTCGGTGGGGACGATCGCGTACATCACCTGGCCGGGGTCCTGCGTGCCGTCGTCCACGATCGCGGCCATCGCACCGCGGTCGCGGGGGCGCTCCCAGAAGAGGTAGGTCCAGATCTGCTCGTCGTCCGCACCGCACACCGCGGCGTACAGGTCGTCGACGTGCTGCGGGCCGATCGGCTCGAGGCGTACGCCGGTTCCCTCGAGCACCGTGTCCTTGTCCGGCGCGGTCGCGGGCACCCAGTCGACGGGGCGGCCGAGGCGCTGGCCGTGCTCGTTCGTCAGGGGCACTGCGGTGCGGGGCTCCGCCCCGGTCGGCTGCCCGCTCATCGCAGGGCCTCGGCCACGGCCGCCATGCCGCGCTCGACCTCGTCGAAGGACGTGGACAGCGGCGAGAGCCCTATTCGCAGGCCGCCCGGGTCGCGGTAGTCGGGGATCACGTCGCGCTCCCACAGGCGCGCGGTGACCTCGCGCATCCGCTCGTGGTGGAGGGTGACGTGGCCGCCGCGCTGCGCGGGGTCGCGCGGCGAGGCGAGGGTGACCCCGGGCAGGGTCGCGTCGGCGAGCTCGACGGCGTACGACGTCAGGGCGACCGACTTGGCGCGGATCGCCCCGATGCCGGCCTCCTCGACCACCTCGAGCATGCTCTGCATCGCCACCATCCCGAGGATCGGCGGGGTGCCCGAGATGAAGCGGCGGATGCCCGGTGCGGGGGCGTAGCCGGGGCCCATGAGGAACGGGTCGGCGTGGCCCATCCACCCCTGGATCGGCTGGGTGAGGTCGCCCTGGAGGCGGGCACTGACGTAGCCGTAGGCCGGCGAGCCCGGGCCGCCGTTGAGGTACTTGTAGGTGCAGCCGACGGCGAGGTCGGCGTCCCACTCGTCCAGCGCGATCGGCACCGAGCCCGCTGAGTGGCACAGGTCCCAGAGGACGAGCGCGCCGGCGTCGTGGGCGATCCGGGTCAGCTCGGGGGCGTCCGCGAGCCACGCCGAGCGGTAGGCGACGTGGCAGAGCACGACCAGCGCGGTGCGCTCGGAGACCGCCTCGCGGAGCTGGTCGGCGGTGACCCCCGCGGAGGTGTCGACCTCGATCCAGCGCAGCGTCAGGCCACGCTCGGCGGCGATGCCCTCGGCGACGTAGCGGTCGGTCGGGAAGTTGTCGGTGTCGATGACGATCTCGGTGCGGGCGGGGTCGGTGCGGACGGCGTGGTCGACCGCGGCGCGCATCAGCTTGTAGATCCAGACGGTCGTCGAGTCACCGATGGCGGTCTGCCCGGGCGCGGCGCCGAGGCAGATGCGTGCCAGGTCGTCGCCGAGGTCGGTGGGCAGCTCCATCCAGCGCTCGTCCCACCCCCGGATGAGGCGCTCGCCCCACTGGTGCTGGACGAACTCCGAGAGCCGGTCGGCGGCGGCCGCGACGGGGCGGCCGAGCGAGTTGCCGTCGAAGTAGACGAGGTCGGAGCCTGCGCCGGCGAAGCGCGCCCGGAGGTGCGCGAGTGGGTCGGCGGCGTCGAGGGCTGCTGCGGTGCTCACCGCCTCAACCTATCGGCCGGGCACCGCCACCCGATCGTCAGTAGCAGACGGCTCCGTGGGCCGCGGACTGCACGACCTTGCGGTACTTGCCGAGCACGCCTCGCGTGTACTTCGGCGGCAGCGGCTCCCAGCCCTCGGCACGCTTCGCGAGCTCGGCCTCGTCGACGTGGAGGTCGAGGGTCATGCCGGCCACGTCGAGGGTGATCTGGTCGCCGTCACGCACGAAGGCGATCGGGCCGCCGTCGCTGGCCTCGGGGGCGATGTGGCCGACGCAGAGCCCCGTCGTACCTCCGGAGAAGCGGCCGTCCGTGATCAGGAGGACGTCCTTGCCGAGCCCGGCGCCCTTGATCGCGCCGGTGATGGCCAGCATCTCGCGCATGCCCGGCCCGCCCTTGGGACCCTCGTAGCGGATCACGACGACGTCGCCGGCCTGGATGGCACCCTCGGCGAGCGCGTCGAGGGCCTTGCGCTCCCCGTCGAAGACGCGGGCGGTGCCGGTGAAGGTCGAGTCGTCGAAGCCGGCGCTCTTGACCACAGCGCCGTCGGGGGCGAGCGAGCCCTTGAGGATCGTGAGGCCCCCGGTGGCGTGGATCGGCCGGTCGAGCTGGCGCAGGATCTCGCCGTCGAGGGGCTTGGGGTCGAGGTCGGCGAGGTTCTCGGCCATCGTCTTCCCGGTGCACGTGAGCACGTCGCCGTGCAGGTGGCCGGCGTCCAGCAGCGCGCGCAGCAGGACGGGGATGCCGCCGACGCGGTCGAAGTCGGTCCACACGAACCGGCCGAACGGCTTCATGTCGGCCAGGTGCGGGACGTTCCTGCCGATCCGGGTGAAGTCGTCGAGGGTCAGGTCGACCTCGGCCTCGCGAGCGATCGCGAGCAGGTGGAGGACGGCGTTGGTCGAGCCGCCGAGCGCCATGGCCATCGCGATCGCGTTCTCGAAGGCCGGCTTGGTCATGATCTGGCGCGCGGTGATGCCCTGGCGGAGCATCTCGACGACGGCCTCACCGGACTTGTGCGCGAAGCCGTCACGGCGGCGGTCGACGGCCGGCGGCGACGAGCTCCCCGGCAGGCTCATCCCGAGGGCCTCCGCGACGCTGGCCATGGTGTTCGCGGTGTACGCCCCGCCGCACGCGCCCTCGCCCGGACAGATCGCGCGCTCGATCTCGTCGACCTTCTCGCGGGTGATCTTGCCGGCCAGGCAGGCGCCGACCGCCTCGAAGGCGTCGATGATCGTGACGTCCTTGCCGTCGACCTGGCCCGGCATGATGGTGCCGGCGTAGAGGAAGACGCTCGCGAGGTCGAGTCGCGCAGCGGCCATGAGCATCCCGGGCAGGGACTTGTCGCAGCCGGCGAGCAGCACCGAGCCGTCGAGGCGCTCGGCCATCATCACGGTCTCGACGGAGTCGGCGATCACCTCGCGGCTGACGAGCGAGAAGTGCATGCCCTCGTGTCCCATGGAGATGCCGTCGGAGACCGAGATCGTCCCGAACTCCAGCGGGTAGCCGCCGGCGGCGTGCACGCCGTTCTTCACGGCCTTCGCCAGGCGGTCGAGGCTGAGGTTGCAGGGCGTGATCTCGTTCCAGCTGGACGCGACGCCGATCTGGGGCTTGTGCCAGTCGTCGTCCCCCATGCCGACCGCGCGGAGCATTCCTCGCGACGCGGCCGCCTGGAGACCATCGGTGACGGCGCGGCTCCGGGGCTTCATGTCGGGTGCGTCAGCTGCGTGGCTCATGCCGTCAGGCTAGTGGGCGGCCTCCACGGCCGGTGGCCGCGTCTCACCGGGACTCAACCCGTCCGCCCCAGCTCGGCCCGCCCACGGCGGAGCCTCTCCCTCGCCTCCTCACGCAGTTCCTCGCGCCGGTGCTCGCGCCGCTCGTCGAGGTGCTCCGCCTCGGCGGCCAGCTGGCGGATCGAGGGATGGTCGTCGGGCGTGCCGAAGAGCCTGCGCTCGATCCTGCGCTGGTGACGGTCGGTGCGGTACCTCACGAACGGGTCCCGCCTCGCTCGCGATCGTTGCCGCCACAGCAAGAAGTCGGCCGTCGACCCCGCGCCGCGGGGATACCACCACCCGACCACCCTCAGGTCGACGTGAGCCGGGTAGCGCCTCCCGGCGCGGTCCCGGCCGCCGTCGTTGCGCATCGGCCCGACCTCCTCGTCGGTCTCCTCCGAGTGGATGCTCACGCGCAGTCCCGCCATGGTGAGCAGACGCTGCAGCACGCGCGCCCGCGGGCTCGTCCGCCCGGTCTCCCAGCGCGCGACGACCGACTGCGACACCTCGAGCAGAGCGGCCAGGCCGCGCTGCGACACGTCGAGGATGCGCCGGACGCGGCGTACGAGTCCCGGTATCTCCCCGTCGAACGGTCCCATGCAGAACCAGTCCCACTCCTCCTGCGTCCAGCTCGCCCGGTCGTCCCGTCTCCCCAGATCCATCGTCGTGGCCCCCTCGTGTGATCGCTGTCGTGCTGCGATCACAGCGCCGGCCGCCGACACTGGGCGCGGCCTCTCCACAGGCGGGTGCGCGAACCGTCGGATCGGCGTACTTGTGGACGATTGCCGGCCCACGATGGCGAGGCTCACTCGCCCCGGCCTGACTGCCGTGCCACCCCTGTCGCGCGTACTTGCCCGTGAGTCCCCCAGAGACTCATGGGCAAGGAGCGGATCGGCGACCGACCCGCGGGGCGCTCCCGGGCCCTGAGTCGCTCACAGACTCACGGGCAAGTACGCCGACGGGACGGGGCGCGGGACGAGCCGCGAAGCAGACTCAGGGTCAGGCCCGCTCGGCCTCGCGCTTGAGCGACGCCAGTCCCTTGTCGAAGTCACTGCCGATCGCCTTGTCGAAGAACAGCTTGCCCAGCACGGCCATGATCGCGTTGCGGGATCCGGTCATCGTCCAGGTGACGTCGGTGGCGCCGCCGGCCGGCTCACCGACCGGCGCGAGGGCGAACGTCGTGACGTTGGTGGCCTTGAACGGCTTGAGGAACGTGAGGTCCACCACCACGGCACGCGGCGTCGACTCGGTGATGCGCATCTCGCCCTCGCCGGCCTTCTTGTTGCCGGCCCAGCGGTACGTCGATCCGACGCCGTGGTCGGGCCCGGTGTAGTCGCGGCGCATCGCGGGGTCGAGACCCTCCCACGGCGACCACTTCGTCCACTCGCGGAAGTCGTCGACGAGTGCGTGGACACGCGCAGGGTCCGCCTGGATGCGGGTGCTGCGCGAGAGCGAGAAGTCGGCCACGGGCTCAGTCCAGCTTCGCGGCGCGCACCACGAGCACGTCGGGCAGGTCCTTGTGGATCTCCTGCCACGACCGGCCCTCGTCTGGTGAGGCCCAGACGCCGCCGTTGCGGCCGCCGAAGTAGAGGCCGACCTGGTCGTGGTCGTCGACGCACATCGCGTCGCGCATCACCGCCGTGAAGTAGCCGTCCGGCAGGATCCCCTCGCCCAACGGCTCCCAGGACGCGCCGGCGTCGGTGGTGCGGTAGACCCGGGCCTTGCCGTCGACGGGCCAGCGGGCCTCGGCACCGGTGATCGGGAAGTTGTACGCCGTGCCACCACGGCGCGGGTGGGCGACCATCGCGAAGCCGAACTCGGTCGGCAGGCCCGGCGCGATGTCCTGCCACGACGAGCCGCCGTCGTCGGAGCGGTAGACGCCGCCGTGGTTCTGGAGGTAGAGCCGCTCGGGGTCCGCGGCGTCGCGCGCGACCTTGTGCACGCACTGGCCGAACTCGGGGTAGTTGCGCTCACCCGGGAAGAACTCCGCCTTCACCCCCGTGTTGGACGGCGCCCAGGAGTCGCCGCCGTCGGAGGTGGCGTAGACCCCGCCGGTCGACAGCGCGACGAGCACGCGTGCGGGGTCCTGCGGGTGCGGCAGGATCGTGTGGAAGGCCTGACCGCCGAAACCCGCGTTCCACTCCTCGCGGTGCGGGTGGTCCCACAGGCCGCGCACCAGGGAGAAGGTCTCGCCACGGTCGCTCGAGCGGAACACCGCTCCGGGCTCGGTGCCGGCCCACACCACGTCCGGCCCCCCGTCGGCGGAGAGGCCCGGCTGGAGCTGCCAGACGCGGGCAAGCGTGGCGCCGGTGTCCTCCGGGAAGCGGGCGGCGCCGTTGGGCGTCTCGTCCCACGACGCGCCCAGGTCGTCCGAGCGCCAGACCTGCGGCCCCAACCAGCTCGACGACGCCCCGGCCAGCAGCCGCGGAGCGGCCCCGCGGGTGTCGATCATGACGGAGTAGACCTCCTCCATCGGGAAGTGCGGCCCGCTCCACTCCCACGACGTCCGCGCCTCGTCCGAGGTGCCGAGCCACATGCCCTTGCGGGTTCCGACCATGAGGAGCGTGCGCGACATCGGACCTCCAGGACCGCTGGACGTGGTGCCACGTCCGTGACTATTCCGATTAGGAACACTACTCTTCGAGGGAGATGAGTCAAGACATCCCCGTGACCGGCTACGCGATCCTCGGCCTCCTCACCTTCGGCGACGAGCTGACGGGGTACGAGATCAAGCAGCGCGCCGACATGACCCTCCGCTTCTACTGGGTCTCGCCCGCCATGAGCCAGATCTACAGCGAGCTGCGCCGCCTGACCGACCTCGGCCTGCTCGCGGCCGACGCCCGCAGCGACGGCGGCCGCGAGGTCACGTCGTACGCCATCACCGAGGCCGGGCAGGCGGCCCTGCGGGAGTGGATGGACGGCACCCCCGCCGGCTTCCCGGTGCTCAAGCACACCGTGCTGCTGCGCCTGCTGATCGGCCACGCCACCCAGCCGGAGCAGACCCGGCAGATGCTCCTCGACTACGTCGCCGAGCTCGAGGCCGCCCTCGACGACCTCACCCGGGTGCGCGAGGGCCTGCGCGGGGCCGACCGCCCGGGCGAGCCGTTCCGGTTCCCCTCGCTGGTCGCGGACTGGGGCCTGGACTACTTCGCCGCCGAGACCCGGCACGCACAGCGCGCGCTGGCCAGCCTCGGTGAGACCGAGGTCGGGGACGGGCGCCGGCCTGAATAGGCTGCGCGGGTGAACCCACGACCGAGCCGCACCCTGCTCGGCCCCGTGGGACTGGTGCTGATCGGCATCCTCTCGGTGCAGCTCGGTGCCGCCATCGCCAAGGGTCTCTTCGGTGAGATCTCGCCGACCGCGATGGTGTGGCTGCGGCTCGTCACCAGTGCCCTCGTGCTCGCCGCGATGGCCCGGCCGCGGCTGTCGGGCCGGACCCGCCAGGACTGGTGGGTCGTGCTGGGCTTCGGTCTCAGCCTGGCGACCATGAACTGGGCGATCTACCAGTCGTTCTCCCGCATCCCGCTCGGCATCGCGGTGACCATCGAGTTCATCGGGCCGCTCACGCTGGCCGTGCTCGGGTCGCGGCGCCCCCGCGACGTCGTCTGGGTGGGACTGGCCGGAGCGGGCGTCGCGCTGCTCGGCTTCCAGCGGACCGACCTCGACCTCCTCGGCGTGGCGTACGCCCTGCTCGCCGGCGCCGCCTGGGCGGCGTACATCCTGCTCAGTGCCAGCACCGGCCGCCGGTGGGCGGGCTTCGACGGGCTGGCGGTCGCCAGCGTCATCGCGGCCGTGGGCATGACCCTTCCCGCCCTGCTCGCCGCGGGCACCAGCCTCTGGGACGGCCGCATCATCGTCATCGGCGCGCTCGTCGGACTGCTGAGCTCGGTGATCCCCTACAGCTGCGAGCTCGTCGCGCTGCGGACCCTGCGCCCCGCGGTGTTCGGCATCCTGATGAGCCTCGAGCCGGCCGCCGCGGCACTGGCCGCCATCGTGGTCCTCGGGGAGCACCTGTCGCCGCTGCAGTGGCTGGCCATCGCCTGCGTCGTCGTCGCGTCGATCGGGGCCACGCGGTCGGGGTCGGCCGCGGGCGAGCATTCGGCGGCGCCGGGCACACTGGCAACATGAAGGGGCAGACATGAAGGGGCAGACATGAGACCTCGACGGCGCCCCTCGAGGTGGGCCCTCATCGCGTTGGCCCTCACTCTGGGCGCCGCGACCGGGTGTGCCGACGACACCCCCGCTCCCCTGCCCCGCACGACCCAGCCGACCGACCTGCCCAGCCAGCCGACCCCGAGCCCGGACGGTGAGTCCGGCACGGACACGGGCGACGATCCGAGCGGCGCACCGAGGGCCGTGCGCACGCTCGTCGACCAGCTCGAGGTGCCGTGGGGCGTCGGCTTCCTGCCCGACGGCAGCGCCGTGATCACCGAGCGGATCAGCGGCCGGGTCCTCGGCATCACCCCGGACGGCACCGCCAGCCGGCTCGGCGGGATCTCGGCCGTCGCCGAGGGCGAGGCCGGACTGCTGGGCGTCGCCGTGTCGCCGACGTTCGACCGCGACCGGACGCTGTTCTTCTACCTCACCACCGCCACCGACAACCGCGTGCTCCGCGCCGAGCTCGACGGCACGATGCTGGGCGAGCCGACCGTCGTCCTGGACGGGATCCCGCGCGGGTTCATCCACGACGGCGGACGTCTTGCCTTCGGACCGGACGGCTACCTCTACGTCACCACTGGCGAGACGGGTGACCCCGCCCTGGCGCAGGACCCCGACAGCCTGGCGGGCAAGATCCTGCGGATCACGGCGGACGGTGAGCCCGCCCCCGGCAACCCGGACCCCGGCTCGCCCGTCTGGTCGCTCGGCCACCGCAACGTCCAGGGCCTCGCCTGGGACGACGAGGGACGGCTCTGGGCCTCGGAGTTCGGCGACTCCACCTGGGACGAGCTCAACCTGATCGAGAAGGGCGGCAACTACGGCTGGCCCGTGGTCGAGGGCGTGGGTGGCGGGAACGACTTCATCGACCCACAGCTCGTCTGGCCGGTCGAGCAGGCGTCGCCGAGCGGTCTTGCGTACGCCGACGACCACCTCTGGATGGCCGGCCTCCGCGGGCAGCGGCTGTGGCGGATCAACGTCTCCCCTGCCGGCAAGGCATCGCGGCCCAAGGCGTACTTCACCGAGGACTACGGCCGCCTGCGCACCGTGGCGACGGCGCCCGACGGGCTGCTGTGGATGACGACGTCCAACCGGGACGGTCGCGGCGACCCGACGCCCGACGACGACCGGATCATCCTCATCCAGCCCTGACGACGGCTCGGCGCGCGGCTCGACGCAGGGTCGTGAGGATCGCCGGCCCGAGCACGAGGATGGCGATGCCCGTCGTGATCGCACGGCCGGTGTCCCACCCGCCGGTGGAGGTGAGCAGGGTGTAGACGAGGAACCGGTGGGCGTTCTCCAGCACGGGGGCGCCGGCGACGTACGCCAACGAGCCCTCGTGCCCGGGCACCACGATGCCGAGCGTGAACGGCCAGAAGCTCAGGTTCATCAGCAGGCCGTAGAGGTAGGACGCGACCACGGAGTAGGCGACGAGCATCGCGATCTCCGCACGTCCGCCGACCCGTCTGGGCAGGAGGCCCGCGCCCATCCCGACCCAGGCCGAGCAGATCATCTGGAACGGCAGCCACGGTCCGACGCCGGCGGTGAGCAGCGCCGAGGCGAAGAGCGACGTACAGCCCAGGACGAAGCCGAACCCGGCGCCGAAGACCCGTCCGCCCAGCACCAGCAGGAAGAAGACCATCTCGATGCCGGCCGTCCCGGCACCGAAGCCCCGCATCACCGCGTTGACCGCGGACAGCACGCCGAGCACGGCGAGGACGCGCGAGTCCATGCCGCCCTCCCCCATCTCGGCGAGCACGACGACCATCACCAGCGGCAGCAGCGCCAGGAAGATGAACGGCGGCTCTACGCGTTCGCCGGGCTGCGCGGCGAGCAGGAGCGGCCAGCAGAGCATCATCAGTCCGGCGATGGACGCCAGGACGAGCACGGCGGCGGTGCGCGGGCCGATCGGCAGCGCGACACCGGACCGGACGTCGTGCTGCGCGCGCGGGCGCTCGACGGTGCTCATGCCCGGACCTCCTGCGCGAGGGCTGCGGCCACTTCCTCGACGACCAGCCACGGCGGGCCGAGGACCTTGGTGACCTGGGGGGCGAACGACGGCGACTCGGCGAGCACCCGCTGCGGCGAGCCGCTGGAGACGACCTCCCCCTCGGCCAGCACGACCACCTCGTCGGCGACGTGGGCGGCGAACTCGACGTCGTGCGTCGCGAGCAGCAGCGCATGGCCGTCGGAGGCGAGGTCGGCCACGATCCGGGCGAGCTCGGACTTGCCGGCGTAGTCCAGGCCGCGGGTGGGCTCGTCGAGCAGCACGACCGGTGGCCGGGCAGTGAGCACGATCGAGAGCGCGAGCGCCAGGCGCTGGCCCTCGGAGAGGTCGCGCGGGTGGATGGTCTCCTCGATGCCGGGGGCGAGCCGGTCGAGCAACCCGCGGCAGGTCCCCGCCTGAGCACCGGCACCGGCGTCGGCCGCGGCGCACTCGGCCGCGACGGTCTCGAGGTAGAGCAGGTCGGCGGCGGTCTGCGGCACCAGCCCCACGTGCGTACGACGCTGGGCGGGCGTGAGGTCGGCCGGGTCGTCACCGGCGACGTCGAGCGTCCCGGAGCGCCGCCTGCCCGACCCCTGCAACGCCCAGATCAGGCTCGACTTGCCCGAGCCGTTGCGTCCCATGAGCACGGTGACGCGGCCGGCGGCCAGCGTGAGGTCGACCTCGCGCACCGCCACGGTCGTGCCGTGGACGACCGTGACGCGCTGGGCGGTGAGGAGCGACGCGGACGCGGGCACCGCCACCGGCGCGGGAGCCGTCAGCGCCGGGAGCGAGCGGGCCTGGCGGCGGGCGTCGCGGACGGTGAGCGGCAGCGGGTCCCAGCCGGCCAGGCGGCCGAGCTCGACCAGGGGCGGTGCCACGGGAGAGTCGGCGAGCACGGCGCGCGGCTCGTCGACCCGGATCCCGCCGTCGCCGGTGACCAGGCAGATCCGGTCGGCGAACGGCACGACCCGCTCGAGGCGGTGCTCCGCGAGCAGGACCGTCAGGCCGAGGTCGTGGACCAGCCGGGTGATCGTGGCGAGGACGTCCTCGGCGGCCGTGGGGTCGAGGGCCGAGGTGGGCTCGTCGAGGACGAGCACGCGCGGGTGGGTGGTGAGCACGGCCCCGATCGCGACCCGCTGCTGCTGACCGCCGGACAGGGTGCGCAGGTCCCGGGCGCGGAGGTCGGCGATGCCGAGCAGGTCGAGGGTCTCCTCGACGCGGCGGCGCATCGTCTCGGGAGCGGTGCCGAGCTGCTCCATGCCGTAGGCGAGCTCCTCCTCGACCGTGTCGGCGACGAAGCCGGCGAGCGGGTCCTGGCCGACGTAGCCGACGAGGTGGGCGCGCTCACGCGGGGGCTGCTCGACGATGCTGGCGCCGTCGAGCAGGACGTCGCCGGTCAGCACGCCGCCGGTGAAGCGGGGCACGAGCCCGGTCACGAGGCCGAGCAGCGTGGACTTGCCGACGCCCGTGCGACCCGACACGAGCACCAGCTCGCCCTCCTCGAGCGTGAGGTCGACGTGGCGCAGCACCTCGTGCTGGTCGTAGCGGAAGCTGATGTCGCGCAGCTCGATCATGCGGCCACCTCCCGCACGGGTGGGGTCACCGTCGCGAAGGCGGTCGACGGGACCGGCGTCGCGACCGCGGGCAGGGTGCCGAGGAGGCCGACCGCCAGCGCGAGGGGTGAGAGGTACGGCGCGACGTCGACGCCCGGGTAGGCGACGGCGACCTGCGTGTGGGCGACGTACCAGCCGAGCACGGCGACGCCGACCCCGACGCCGACGGTGAGGAGCTCGGCGGCCCGCCACGGGTCGGGGCGGTAGCGAGTGCGCTGCACGCGGCGCCCCGCGCTGGCCAGGCCGAGTACCGCGACGAGAACACCCGCGCCGAGCATCGGCAGCGCCAGGACGCGCGGCGCGGTCGGGTCGAGCCAGGCGTACGTCCCCACGCAGATGCCCGTGAGGGCGAGCAGCAGCAGCGAGCCGGTGACCCACCGCTCCCGCGGGGAGGCACCGCCGGAGCGGCCGTAGCCGCGGGTGTCCATGCCTGCGGCCAGCGCGAGGGACCGCTCGAGCGCGTCCTCGAGGACCGGGACGAGGAAGCGGCGCAGGCGGCCCACGCCCGTCGTCGTACCCCCGCGCAGCGCCTGGGCGGCCTGCACCCTGCGGGCGCTGTCGGCGAGCTGCGGGAAGATCGTCACCGACACGACCAGGGCCGTGCCGATCTCGTAGAGCGCCGGCGGCACGGAGGCGAGCAGGCGCTTGGGGTTGGCCAGCGAGTTCGCTGCGCCGACACAGATGATAATCGCGGCGAGCCGGAGCCCGTCGTAGAGCCCGGCGAGGAGTGCCTCGCTGGTCACCGGACCCAGCAGGCGGACGCCTGCAGCCCAGTCGGGCAGCGGGACCTCGGGGAGGTCGAGGAGGACGCTCCCGATCTCCTGGCCGCCGAAGACGATCCGGAACACGACCCGCAGCACGACGGTCAGCGCCGCGAGCCAGACGTAGAGCCGGAAGGATCGACCGAAGGGATGACCGGATCGGCGCGCCATGACCACCACCGTCGCCGCCCCCATGACCAAGAGCAGCAGCAGCGGGTTGGTGGTCAGCGACGCTGCCGTGGCCAACCCGATCGCCCAGGACCACCAGGCGATCGGGTGCAGGTCACGCGGCAGTCCCCTGAGCAGGGGGGCCGATCCGGTCACGACGCGTCAGACCCCCCGTCTGCGACGCGCCACGACGGCGCTCCCCGCGATCGCTGCGGCGAGCAGGCCGACGATGCTCCACGTGAGGGGTGCCGGGACGCGCGAGGGCTCGTCGGGGGCGGGCGAACCCGCTTCCGCGGCGTCACTTGCGCCTGAGTCGCTGGGAGACTCAGAGGGCGACTCGGCCGCTTCGGCGTCCTTCGTTGCGTGTGAGTCTCCAGGAGACTCAGAGGCAACCGACGGGTCGTGCGAGGGCTTGCCGGACCCGCCCATGCCACGTGAGTCTCCGGGAGACTCAGGGGCAAGTGGCGACTCGGAGGCGCTCGGCGATCCCGACGGCGTCGCCTGCGGCGACGAACCCGAGGACGGTGATCCGCCCGGGCCCCCGCCCGGGCCCCCGGCCGGGCCCGAGGTCGGGCTCGAGGAGGGCGACGGGCTGGAGGAGCCCGACGGCGAGGAGCTCGCGGAGCCGGACGGGGTCGCGGTCGGCGACGAGCTCGCGGGGGCCGAGGGCGACGAGGTCGGCGACGAGGTCGGCGTGGGCGACGGGGTCGACGCTGCCGTGACCGGCGGCGCGACGGCCGGCGGCACGGTGGTGCCGGCCGTCCGGTCCTGCTGCCACGACCAACCCACCGAGCCGCCCGCAGGAACGGTCAGCGAGGCCGCGCCGTACGACGAGTAGGTCCACGACGCCTTCGAGCCGTCGGCCCACCACAGGCCCCAGTAGGCGTTGGACGGGGATGCGTTGACGCACGGATCGCTGGTGGGGACGCCGTTGACCCGGCAGACGAACCCCGGCTGCCGGGTCGCGTAGGACAGGCTGACGCCGACCGAGTCGAAGATCGCCGCGGCGCTCTTGCCCGCACCGTCGGCCGCGCACGCGGTGACGGTGGCGCCACCGAGCTCGCGGTAGTCGACGACGACGCTCACCCCGCCCGAGGACGTGCAGGTGGCCGCGCCGGCCGCCGGGGCCGACCCGAGGAGGAACCCCGGGCCGGCCACCAGCAGGACGAGCGCGCCGAGCACGCCACGCAGGGAGATCTTCATCGCAGCGAGTGGGTCGTCGAGCCCGAGCGGATGGCGGCGAACTGCCCCACCGCCCGGATCCGGACCCTGGCCTTCTCGGTGGGCAGCACGACGCGAGCAACGAAGCGGCCCTTGGCGTTCGCGCGACCCCTGGCGACGGTCTCGCCCGCGATGACGAGGCGCACCGTCTCGCGGGGGGCAAGCCTGCGGACCAGCACGCGCGTGCGCGGACCGTGGCCGGCCAGCGCCGAGACCTTGAGCGTGGTCGCGCCGAGCACGCGGGTCTCGTCGCTCACCTGGCCGTCGCCACCGGACAGCACGTAGGACGCCGTCGTCGTGGCCTTCGGGAGGGTGACCGTGCGGGTCAGCACGCCGTCGGAGCCCGCGACCACCGTGACGTCGGAGAGACCCGGACCACCGAGAGCGAAGCGCGCGCCGGGAGCGGCGCCGACCACCTCGAGGGCGACCCGGCTGCCGGCCCTCCGGAAGCCGGCGGGACCGACCAGGCGGACACCGGCGACCGAGCCGCGCGCCGTCGACGACTTCACCGCGACGGTGTGGGTGGCCGTGCCGTCACGGCCGCTCAGGGTGTACGTCGCCGGGCCGGAGGCGGCCGGGAGCGTGACGCGAGCCTCCAGGGTGCCGTCGGTGCCGACCACGACGGTGCGGCTGCCGCTGATGCCAGGTCCACTGAGGCAGAACCGCTCGCCGACCTTGGCGCCAGTGGCGCTCAGGGTGGAGGCGGAGCCGGGCTCGGTGCCCGCGGACGTGATGGTCAGGCCCTGGGTCGAGCCGCGGTAGTGGGTGAGCCCCGCGACGGCCTGGAGCGTCGCTCGCCACCACTGGTCGCGCGCGCCGTCGGAGATGCCGCCGGCCGCGGCGGTCGAGAGTGCCGTGGCGTCGTAGGCCAGCGCTCCCTCCTCACCCGCGAGCGGGGAGGTCGACGGCTGCGGAGCGACCTGGAGGCCGGAGACCCACTCGGCGGCCTTGCCCGCCTGCTCGCACCGACCGGCGGCGGCCAGCGCGCTGGCGGCCAGACCGGTGCTGTTGGTGTTGGAGTCGGGTGTGTAGGCGCTCCCGACGAACGAGCCGTCCGCCTTCTGGGTCGCCACCAGCCAGGCGACGGCCCGGTCGATGGCAGCGTCGACGCGGGCCGGACGCGGCGAGACCGCGGCCAGCTGGCCGATGACGAACGCCGTGGCGTCGGTGTCGGTGCCGTCGACGCCCTCCGTGCAGGACTGGCCGGGGGCGTCGGGGTCGGTCGTGAAGAAGATCCGGAAGAACCCCGAGGAGCACTGCTGCTGCAGCAGGAAGTCGGTCACCGGGGCAGCCTTGGCGGATCCGGCGTCGGACAGTCCGCGCACGGCCAGGGCCTGGCCGAAGCTGTTGGCGTAGTCGCCGTAGGCGGAGAGGTCCTGGAGGCGGCCCGCGCTCGGTCCGGCCGCGATGACGCGCGCCTCGGTCTCGGCGACGAGGTCCAGCCCGCCGTACGTCGCGGGGTCGGCGCCGGAGACCTGCGCGAAGACGAGGGACTTGGCCAGGGCACCGGAGTAGCGCTCGGTCGGTGCGGGGGCGGCGTACTCCTCGATCCGCGGCGCGAGCGAGGCACGCAGCTGGCGCACCAGCGCCTGGTCGCCCCCGACCTCGTCCATGCTGAGGCCGATGTCCATCGTCATGCCGAGGTCGTCGTAGTCGTAGGTGTCGTTGTGGATGACGCCGTCGGTGAGCTGGGTGGCCAGCCATCCGGTGCCGGCGCGGGCGGGCGCCGGGGCCGGCACGTCCGTGGCGGCGGTGGCCGGCTGGACGAGGACGGTGGCGGCGAGCGCGACGGCTGCCAGCCCTGAGATGAGCTTCATGGTTCCCTCCCTCGCTGCGACAGCGAGGGAGACGGCATGCGCCGCTGGCCCCCGCTGCATTCCTCGACAGCAATGGTGATCAAGACGCGTCGAGGCGGGTGTTCCGGCTCGCACGGGATCACTCCCGTGCCCACGGTTGCGGGTCAGCGCCGGTTTCGGACCGGCTTTCCCCAGCTCGGGCGTAAGTGGTGCCGACCCGGACGGGTGCGGCCTCCGCACACTATCCCTCGTCGAGCCCCGGACGCACCTCGGCCCGGCGTCTCGCGACGCCGGGCCGAGGGGCTGGGGCACATGGAGGTGCAGGTGGTGCGGGTGGGTCAGTTGCGGACCAGGAGCGACGTACGCGCCTCGTCGTCCGACGTCTTCACCAGAGCGACGCGGCGCTGGTTGCCGGTCGGCAGCATGAGCTTGCGCACGATCATGTCGCCGGACTTCTTGCCCTTCACCCGGACGAAGTCACCCTGGACCTGCATGCAGGCGCTCTCGCTCGGCGCCAGCCCGAAGACCCGGAACTGCACGCGGTCACCCGCGCGCGCCTCGCGACGCACCGAGACGATCTTCAGCGCGTCCTTGCTCGCCGGGGCGAACTGGAGTCCCAGGATCGCCTGCGACGTGGCGCGGCGCCACTCGTCACGGGCCGCGGCGGGGATGCCGGTGGTCTTGGCCGCGGTCACCTTCTCCTTGCGGTAGGCGACCGCTCCGGTGTCCTTGGTCAGCGCGGTGCGGCACTTGTACTTGTCGACCGGCTGGTTCTTGCGCACCCACAGAGCCGCCTTGAGCGCGGCGTCGCGGTTCCTGAGCAGGCCCATGGCGTAGCCGCCCAGGGCCGTGGAGTTGGTGTTGATCTGCGCCGTGCCGGCGCCACCGCGGATCGCCCCGCTTCCCCGCTGGCGTGCCGCCAGCCAGCCACCGGCCTTGGCCAGTGCGGCCGTGACGGCCGGGCTGGTGTCGCCGGACTCGACCAGGTTGATCACGGCGAGCGAGGTCACGTCCGGGTCGGCCTCGCTCCCGGCGACGCCCTCGGTGCACGACTGGCTCGGCACGTCGGCCTTGTCGAAACCGAGCCGGAAGTAGCCCGAGGCGCACTGCTGCTTGAGCAGGAAGTCGCGAGCCGCACCCGCCTCGGCGGAGTTGGCGAGCGTCAGCGCGCGCACGGCGTAGGACTGGCCGACGACGTTGGCGAAGTTGCCGAACTCGGACTTGTCGAAGATCCGGCCCGCGATGGCCGCGGCCTGCGGCTCGGCGACCGGGTCGGCCGGCACGTTGGCCGTGCGCTCCTCGAGACGGGTGATCAGGTTGATCCCGCCGTAGCTGGTCGGGTTCTTCTTGGCCGTGCGCGCAAAGGCCGCGGCCTTGGCGAGGGGGCCGGCGTACGACTCCTTGGTCCCGTCACCGACGTACTCGGCGATGCGGGGCTCGACGGCCGTGTTGATCGAGGTGACGACCGGCCCCTGGCCCGCGACAGTGGACAGGGCCATGCCGGTGTCGAGGGTGAGCCCGAAGTCGGCGCCCACCTTGTTGACGATCAGTCCGTTGGTGAGCTCGCCGGCGATCCACTCAGCGGCGATCGTGGAGGGCGTGCTGTCGGTGCCCCCGGCGGCCTGGGCCGCCCGGAGCGCAGGCGAGGGATCTGCGGAGGCAGAGGGCGCGACGAGCGCCCCCGTCGAGAGTGCTGCGGCCGACAGGACGACCCCAGTGGTGCGAATGAGACGGTGCATGACTTCCTTCCGACTCGCCGGGGAAGGCAGATGCCGTCGACGTTCTCGACGGCCAGGCCGTCCCCCGTGTGGTGCGAGCGTTGGTTGGTGATGTGACCCATGTGACTCGCTCGCAGCCTAACAAGTTGTCTAGACCGCTCAAGTGTCGGAAGGGACGGGTGGGATCAGGCGAGCTTCTCCAGGATCAGCTCGCGCACCCGGCCCGCGTCGGCCTGTCCCCGCATCTCCTTCATCACCGCACCGATGAGCGCGCCAGCGGCGGCGTGCTTGCCGTCGCGGATCTTGTCGGCGACGTCGGGATTGGCGGCGATCGCGCTGTCGACCGCGGCCCCCAGGGCGCTGTCGTCGGAGACCACGGCCAGGCCGCGCTTCTCGACCACCTCGTCCGGCGTGCCCTCACCGGCCAGCACGCCCTCGAACACCTGGCGGGCCAGCTTGTCGTTGACCGTCTTGTCGTCGACGAGCGCCTGGATGCGGGCGACCTGCGCGGGCGTGATGGGCAGGTCGACGATGTCGACCCCGTCCTCGTTGCTGCGGCGGGCGAGCTCGCCCAGCCACCACTTGCGGGCCGCCTGCGGAGCGGCGCCCTCGGCGATGGTCTGCTCGACCAGCCCGAGCGCACCCGCGCCGACGGTGTCGCGCATCTCCATGTCGGTGAAGCCCCACTCGGCCTGCAGGCGCGAGCGGCGTACGGTCGGGTTCTCCGGCAGCGTGCCGCGCAACTGGTCGACCCACTCGCGGCTCGGCGCGACGGGCACGAGGTCCGGCTCGGGGAAGTAGCGGTAGTCCTCGGCGTCGGACTTCTCGCGGCCGCTGGTGGTGACCCCCGTGTCCTCGTGCCAGTGGCGGGTCTCCTGCAGGATCGAGCCACCGGCGCTCAGGATCGCGCCGTGGCGCTGCATCTCGTAGCGCACCGCGCGCTCGACGGAGCGGAACGAGTTGACGTTCTTGGTCTCGGTGCGGGTGCCGAGCGTGCCGGTGCCCTTGGGGGCCAGGGACAGGTTGACGTCGGCGCGCAGGTTGCCCTGGTCCATCCGCGCCTCGGAGACGCCGAGGGCGACGATGAGCTCGCGGAGCTGGGCGACGTACGCCTTGGCGACGTCGGGCGCCTTCGCCCCCGCACCCATGATCGGACGGGTGACGATCTCGATCAGGGGGATTCCGGCGCGGTTGTAGTCGACGAGCGAGTGGTCGGCCCCGTGGATGCGACCGGTGGCGCCGCCGACGTGCAGCGACTTGCCGGTGTCCTCCTCCATGTGGGCGCGCTCGATCTCGACGCGGTAGGTCTCACCGTCGCCGTCCGCGGTCGGCACAGTGACGTCCATCCAGCCGTCGAAGGCGATCGGCTCGTCGTTCTGCGACGTCTGGAAGTTCTTCGGCATGTCCGGGTAGAAGTAGTTCTTCCGGGCGAAGCGCGACCACGGCGCGATCTCGCAGTCGAGGACCAGACCGATCCGGATCGCCGACTC
>NZ_JAOPWY010000193.1 GCF_025965415.1 Nocardioides sp. | reverse complement strand
AAGAGGGACTTCCCGGTCGACCGGATCTCGATCGTCGGAAAGGACATGGAGAGCGAGATCCGGATCAGCGGGTTCGTCACCACCGGTGACGTCGCGGGTCCCAGCGCGGCGACGGGAGCCTGGGTGGGAGGGCTGTTCGGCGTCCTGAGCGGAGCCGCGATGCTCTTCATCCCGGGTCTTGGCCCCCTCGTCGTCCTGGGCCCGCTGGCGGCGGCTGCGGTCGGCGCCGCGGAGGGCGCTCTTCTGGGGGGCGCGGTCGGCGCCCTCCTCGGACACTTCGTGGCCAAGCAGCACCTCCCGAAGTACGAGGAGCTCGTCCGCACCTCCAACTACCTGCTGGTCGTCCACGGCACCGACGAGGAGGTGGCCAGGGCGCAGCGGCTGCTGACCGAACTGGGCAGCACCGACGTCCAGCGGCACGACGAGTACCGCGGGTCCATCGACCGGATCGGGCCGATCGAGAAGGTCTACGAGGGCATGAAGGTCGTGGACGTGAACGGCGAGGAGGTCGGCAAGGTGGAGTTCGTCAAGCTGGGTGATCCACAGGCGATCACCATCCAGGGCGAGGACCCGGACGTGGTGCCGGACGTGCCGGGCCCGTTCGCTGCGCGCCTGCTGCTCACCGGCTACCTCAAGGTCGACCGCAAGGGTCTGTTCGCTCGCGACGCGTACGTCTCCGCCACCGAGGTCGACAGGGTGGAGGACAACACCGTCCGCCTCAACGTTTCGAAGGACATGCTGCTGACCAAGCGGACCTGAGGGGATCCTGAGTCGGCTGGCGAGAACACCCAAGGACGAGCCTGCTGAAGACACGCCGCGGTGTCACGCCAAGAGGACCACTAGGGCCGGGCCGAGGACGACCAGGGAGCGTCCGCGACCGTGGGCGTCCACCCCGGAGCGCGTGCCAGCAGTGAAGCCGCCCTTGATCCCGGTTGGACCGCACCCACCCGGCCGTCACGAGAAGCCCATTACCCCCTCACGCCCGAAGCACATAGGTGACCTTGTTGTCGGCATGGACGGTCATCGCATAGCGCGAGTCGTGGGCCAGGCGGTGATGACGAGGGCAGAGGAGCCGGCCGTTGGCGAGGTCGGTGAGTCCCCCACGCGACCAGGGGTCGTCGTGGTGCGCATGGCACCCGGACGCGGACGTCTCGCACCCGCGAGCGGTGCAGCCACCGTCGCGCAGGCCGAGCGCGATGCGCTGAGCCTTGGTGAAGAGCCGAGCCACGCGTCCGAGGTCGAGCGGCTGGGACTTCGTGCCGAGCACGACGGGGACGATGCCGGCCTCGCACGCCAGCCGACGGGCCTGCCCAGCAGACATGCGGGAGCCGTCGTCGAGCAGCGCAGTGGCCTGGTCGGCCAGCAGCTGCTCCAATGTCAGGGTCACCACGACGGTGGCGTTCACCCCCGCGGTCCGCGGTGTGGCCTCGACCGGGTAGCGCTCGACGTACTCGACGAACGCCTCGCCCAGGCGTCGGCGCAGCGACTTCCAGTCACCCGACTCGTCGCGGAGCTCGGCCTCGGTGTGGCGCGCAGGGTTGGCGAGCGCCAGCAGGTGGCGTTTCAGCAGGGCGCCGATGTGGGTCGGCACGGTGAAGCGGCCGTGGCAGCGGCCCTCGCCATCATCGGTCAGGGTGAGCTCGGTGCCAGCCGCGGCGCGAGACTCCTCCTTCACCAGCGCGTCCGCCTCGTGGAACTCCCCCACCTCGGGTGCCACGACGTCGAGGATCCGCTTGCCGATCTGCTTCAGGTCGCGGGCGTCGTGGTGCCCGGCCAGCTCAAGCAGCACCGACTCCGCACGCTCGCGCGTCTCACCGCCCACGTGGGAGGGGAGAGCGTCGACCGCCTCGAAGATCACCCCGCGCCTGCTCCGTGCGTAGCGCACCCGACGTCAGCGCGGCGGCGATCTCCGGGTGCTGCTCGAGCGCCCGGCCGAGCGCGAGGTCGCGTCGGGTCTCGCGCCACGTCGTACGCGTCTGCACCGCCAGCCACGCCGCGGCATCACGCAGCCCGTGCGCCTCGCCGACGTCGTCCGAGGCCGCGAGCACGCGCGCGGTCATCGCGTCGAGCTGCGAGCGGACCTCCGTCAGAGCCACCAGCGCGGCCTGCTTGTCGCCAGTCGTCATGAACGCCGGCTCGACCGACGCGACGTCCTTCAGCGCACCACGGAGGTCAGCGGCACACTCGATGATCGGATGCACTGGCCACCTCCTCGCACGCACTCACAGGACACCACCCAGGTCTGGGGCGGAGCAGTGAGGCATGAATGGTGGCACCGTTGCCAGGGCGTCACCCGAGAGCCGTAGGGCATCCCGCCAGCACCACGACGGGTTCTATGGATGACTGTCCCGATCCCGGGATCCTCGTCACCTCAGACGAGGGAACCGTTCCGGACCGGCGTGCTCACGCCATTGTACACCTGTTCGAAAACAAGTGCAACGGCAGATCTGGCCAGCTAGACGTTCGACCCGGGCGACTCCGGCGCCTCTCTGCCGAGGGGCATGCACTGGCCCAGCGTGATCGCCTTGTACCTCGCGAACTCGGGCGAGGACCGGGCCGCCTCCGGGTAGAGCGCCGCGTCGAGCGCGGCGTAGTAGCGCACCTCCTCGCACGCCTCGCTGCCGACGACGACGACCGCGGTCGCCACGACGCGTCCCCTCACCCGGTCGAGGCTACGCCGGCGCCTCGACCGGGTCCGCCAGCAGCAGCCGGCACCACAGGTCTCCCAGCCGCTCCGCGTACGTCGTGGGCGACCAGCTGCGCGCGACGGCGAGGGCGTAGTAGTCGGGGGCGTTCGTCGTCCAGAGCAGGTCCGCGACCTCGTCGTCGGTGAGGTCGTCGCGCAGGTCGCCCGTGGCGCGCAGGTCCTCGGCCAGCTTCAGCATGTTGGCCCGACGCCGCTCGCCGATCCCGTCACGGACCGCCGCGCAGTCCGGCTCGGTCAGCGCGGCCTGGGCGAGGGAGTCGAAGAGCGGCGCGACGCGCGGCATCACCCTGCCCAGCGCGTCGGCGTACGTCGTCAGCTTGGCGCGCGCACCTTCCGCGGCGAGCACCGCCTGCACGTAGTCGCGCTGCTCGGCGACCACGGGCTGGTCCGCGCCTGCCAGCGCCATGTCGATGACGGCGAGCATGAGCTGGGGCTTGCGACCCACGGTCCGGTAGACGGTGTCGACGTTGACGCCCGCCGAGGCGGCGATGCCGGCGACGGCCGTGGCTGCGTAGCCGCGCTCGGTGAAGTGGTCGCGGGCAGCGAGCAGCACCGCGGACCGCGTCGCCGCCGCCTGCTCGGCCCGTCGCGCGGAGCGGTAGGACCTCTTGACCTCATCACCCACGAGACGTACCTTACATTCACCCGAAGCGCATTCGGATGAATTGAGGTCGTGTCATGGTCGACTCCACCGGCGTCGTCGTGCGCCGCCCCGGCGAGGGCCCCGCCACCTGGGCGATGGGCTCGCTCTTCGAGCACCTCGTCGGGGCAGAGGAGACCGACGGGTTGCTCGGCGTCTCGCTCGTCACGCAGCCGCCCGGGATCGCCACGCCGTTGCACCGCCACACCCACGAGGCCGAGGCGTTCCTCGTGCTGGAGGGTCACGTCACCTACCGCGCCGGCGACGAGACGTACGAGCTCGACGACGGCTGCTTCATCTGGCTGCCGCGATCGGTGCCGCACGCCTTCCGGATCCGCGGCACCTCCCCCACCCGGTTCGTCGCCTTCACCGCACCCGCCGGGCTGATGGGCCTCTACGACGAGGTCGGCGTCCCGGCGCGCGAGCGGCGGCTCCCCGGCCCGGACGGCCAGTCCCCCGAGGAGGAGCTGCCCAAGTGGGCCGAGGTCGGTCCGCGCTACGGGCTCGAGGTCATCGGGCCCGGCATCCCGGAATAGGGCTCAGCCGGTCGGGGCCTCCGGCTCGCGGGTGATGTGCATGGCAGCCTCCTCGGCGGAGGCTCCAGCGCCGTCGATGCCGACGTCGATGGCCAGCTCCTGCTTGTCGACGTCCTCCCCGAGGCCGTAGTCGGGCTGCACCAGCCGGCCGGCGCGGGCGTCGGCCTCGTCGAGACCGCGCTCCTCGTCGAGGGAGTTCTCGTCATCGTGGTCGGAGTCGTCGTCCTCGGCATAGGGATCGACGTCGGGCTCCTCCTCGGCGAGCTTCTCGTCGAGCGACTCCCCCCGCAGGCGCTCCGCCTCGGTCGGGTAGTCGTCGTAGCCCTTCGGCGGACGGTCCGGCGGTGAGTAGCCGCGGTCCAGCACGTCCTCGAGGTCGCCGTCGTCGAGGGTGTCCCCCGGCTGCAGCTGGTCCTCGTCGTCGACGGACATGTCGCCGTAGGTCTCGCGGTCCTCAGTCATGTCCCCTGCCTACCGGCTCGCCGACAGCAGGACAAGGGCCACAGGTCCCGAGGGGTGGGCGTCAGCCGAGCTCGCGCTCCAGCGCGTCGGTGAGCAGCGCGACCAGGGCCTCGGTCTGGATGTTGGCCGAGGACGAGACCTCCTCGTCCGAGCCGTCCAACGCCCGTGCCGCCAGGCCCGCCTTGGAGTCGATGAGCTCCGCGATCCGGGTGTCGATGGTCTGCGCGGCGATGATCCGCCACGCGGTGACGGGGTCGCTCTGCCCGATGCGGTGCACGCGGTCGATCGCCTGGGTCTGCTCGGCGTCGGTCCACGACAGCTCGGCGAGCACGACGTTGGAGGCCACCTGCAGGTTGACGCCGACACCGGCGGCGGCCAGCGAGCAGACGATGACCTGGACGTCGGGGTCGTTGACGAAGGACGTGATCGCCTTCTCGCGGGCCTTCGCCGTCTGGTCGCCCCGGATCGAGGTGTGCTTGAGGCCGCGGCGCGTGAAGGTCTCCTCGGCGATGTCCATGACGTCGATGTGCCGGGCGAAGAAGACCACCTTGCCGACGTTGCGCGCCAGCTGGGCGGCGTAGTCGGCCGACAGCCCGGCCTTGGCGCGGCCGATGCGGCGGAACATCGAGAAGACGTTCTCCCCCGAGGTGCCGGAGTCCATCTCCTCGCGCTCCCAGGTCGCGACGCGGCGTACGAGCTCGTGGTCGATGCCCTCGACGACGGATCCCGTACGGCGGGTCTCCAGCGCGGCCTTGTAGCGCTCGACCAGCCGGCGGGCGAGCTCCTTCTCGGCCGAGCGGATCGAGCGGGCGTCCTCGTCGTCGAGCTCGACGGGGATGTCGGCGATGCGGCGGGCCGGGATGTCGGCGGCGACGTCGACCTTGCGACGACGCACGATGCCCATGTCGATGACGGCCTTGCGGGCCGCGGGGTAGAAGGCGGGGTCGGCCGGCGTCAGGTCGGTCTCCTCCAACCGCTCCATCAGGCGGGCCGTCGGCTGCTTGTCGTCGATCCAGCCCAGGAACTGCCAGATCGCGCGGAAGTCCTCGATGTCGTTGATGAGCGGGGTGCCGGTGAGGGCCATCAGGAGCGGGCGCGCGGTCCGGGCCCGCAGCTGCTCGGAGAGCTCGAGCACGTGGCGCGAGCGCTGCGAGGTCTTGTTCTTGATGAAGTGCGCCTCGTCGACCACCATGCCGCGGAAGCCGAACGTGCCGAGCCAGCCCGCGTGGCGGTCGAGGATCTCGTAGTTGACGATGATGACGTCGGCGAAGGCGTCGACCTGGTCGCCGTCGCCGTGGATCACGGTCGCGCGACGGCGTGGGGTCCAGCGCTCGGTCTCGCGGGCCCAGTTGGTCTTGACGACGTTGGGGCACACGACGAGCAGCGGGAACGCGTTGGCCGCCTGCGCCGCGAGCAGCGCCTGGGCGGTCTTGCCCAGACCGGGCTCGTCGGCCAGCAGGAAGGTGCGGTGGCCCTCCGCGGCGGCGGCGATCAGCCGGGCCTGGTGCGGCATCAGCTCGAGCGTGCCGGGGGCCGTGAGCGAGGTGGCCTCGGGCAGGTCCATGCAGGAGGACGAGCCGCCGAGCTCGAAGGAGCGGAAGAGCGGGCCGAGCAGCTCCCACGTGGCCAGCCGGCCGTGGGTGCTGCGCTGCTCGCGGGCGATCTCGAAGTCGGGGACCAGGAACGGGTTGGCGAGCTGGTGCTGCACCACCGACTGCGGGAGGACCTTGCGCTCGAGCAGGCCGGGACCGGCCTCGTCGTCGGGCTTGGGCTCGTCGGGCACGGACTCGATGCCGGCCTTGCGCAGCAGCTCCAGGCGCAGGTCGCGGGCGCTGTCGGTGATCCGCGACTCCTCGGACAGCAGCCCGAAGAGGGAGGGGTCGCGCGTGGCGGTCTTGGCCAGGATCGTGGCGATCCCGTCGAGGCGCTTGAGCTCGTCGGCCTTCTGGGCGTCGGTGAGCTCGGTGGAGGCGCGTACGTCGGAGCGGTGCTCGCGCGCCAGCAGCGCGACGACCTGGAAGCGCACTCGCTGCCCCGGCGCCAGCGGACCCCGCTGGACCGCCGACTCGAGCTCGCGCACGGCCCGGGCCAGGACGGGGACGATGCCCTCGTTGTCCTTGTGGCGGGCATGCGCAGGGGGGCGGCGACTGCCGCGTGATCGCTGGCGCTGGGCCAAGGGGTCCTCCGGGACTGGGTACGCGTCGCGGAGCAGGCGAGCCTGGGTCGGCGCTGACCTGCACACCACGGCGTAGAGGTTGGAGCGAGGCGTCGTGGTCGTGGCCGGTGGATCATGGGCTGATCAAGGCGGCACGGCGTCGGGACGCTGCGACCACTGTAACCCCCGCGTGGGCGATGGCGGCAATTATCCGCCGCCGGCGTGGCTCAGCGTGCCGGGCGGTGGTCGACGATGCGCCGCATCTTGCCCACCGAGCGCTCGATCGATGCCACGTCGACGACCTCCACCGCGACGCTCACCCCGATCGAGGCCTTGATCCGCTGCGTCAGCTCGGCCTGGGCCGCGGCCGCCTCGTCGGCGGTCGTGTGCTCGCGCCGCTCGACCCGGACGGTCAGGGTGTCGAGGTTGCCGCGGCGGTCGAGGTGGCACTGGAAGTGCGGCGACAGCGCCGGCAGCCCGAGCACGATCTCCTCGATCTGCGTGGGGAACAGGTTGACCCCGCGCAGGATGATCATGTCGTCGGTGCGGCCGGTGATCTTCTCCATCCGGCGCATGCTGCGCGCCGTGCCCGGCAGCAGCCGGGTCAGGTCGCGGGTGCGGTAGCGGATGACCGGCATCGCCTGCTTGGTCAGCGTCGTGAGGACGAGCTCGCCCTCCTCGCCGTCGGGCAGCACCTCCCCCGTCACCGGGTCGATGATCTCGGGGTAGAAGTGGTCCTCCCAGACGTGGAGGCCGTCCTTGGTCTCCACACACTCGCTCGCCACTCCGGGGCCGATCACCTCGGACAGGCCGTAGATGTCGACCGCGTGCATGTCGGTGCGCGCCTCCATCTCGCGGCGCATGTCGTTGGTCCACGGCTCGGCGCCGAAGATGCCGACCTTGAGCGAGGTGGAGCGCGGGTCGACGCCCTGCGCCTCGAGCTCGTCGATGATCGAGAGCATGTAGGACGGCGTGACCATGATGATGTCGGGCTCGAAGTCGACGATCAGCTGCACCTGCCGCTGCGTCATGCCGCCGGAGACGGGCACGACCGTGCAGCCCAGGCGCTCCGCCCCGGCGTGGGCGCCGAGCCCACCGGTGAAGAGGCCGTAGCCGTAGGCGTTGTGGAGGACCATCCCGCGCCGCCCCCCGGCGGCACGGATGGAGCGCGCCACCACGTCGGCCCACATGTCGAGGTCGTCGCGGGTGTAGCCGACGACGGTGGGCTTGCCGGTGGTGCCGCTCGAGGCGTGGAGGCGTACGACGTCCTCGCGCGGCACCGCGAACATGCCGAACGGGTAGTGGTCGCGCAGCGTCGCCTTGGTCGTGAACGGCAGCCTCGCGAGGTCGGCGAGGGTCTCGATGTCGTCGGGGCCGACGCCCGCCTCGTCGAAGGCGTGGCGGTAGTGGGCGACGTGGTCGTGGGCGTGGCGCACCGACCACCGGAGCCGCTCGAGCTGGAGCGCCCGCAGCTCCTCGACCGGGGCGGTCTCGATCGGGTCCAGGTCTCCGGGCCGGGGAGTCAGGTCGAGCACGGTGTGGTCCTCCGGGTCGCGTCGTCGGTCGTGGGAAGGTGTCTGTCATGGCAGAGAGGCCGGAGGGCACCGGGCGCCGCGGTCGACCCGGTCACGAGCAGCGCGACGTGGTGCGCGTCGCCGTCGACCTCTTCAACCGGCAGGGGTACGACGCCACGAGCGTCGGCGACGTGGCGCGCGAGCTGGGGCTGACCAAGTCCGCGATCTACCACCACGTGCCCAGCAAGGAGCACCTGCTGCAGGGCGCCGTCGACGAGGCGCTCGACGCGCTGACCGAGGCGCTCGACGTCGTCTCCGCGGCGGATGGCCTCGACGCCGAGGAGCGCCTGCGCGCCGCCGTGCGCGACAGCGTGACGGTGCTGGTCGGCCACCTGCCGGCGGTGACGCTGCTGCTGCGGGTGCACGGCAACACCCCGGTCGAGAAGGCCGCGCTGGCCCGACGCCGCGGCATCGACGAGCGGCTGGCCGACATGGTGCGCGACGCGGTGGACGAGGGAGTGCTGCGCGCGGACCTCGACCCGCTGGTGATCAGCCGACTGCTCTTCGGGATGGTGAACTCCCTCGTCGAGTGGGTGCGCCCCGACGTCGACGCCGAGGCCCTCGCCGACGCGGTGGCCGCGCTGGCCTTCGACGGGCTCACCCACGGGGCGCGCTCCGGTCGGGCAGGGCTCGGCTCCGGCCACGGAACTCGGCGATGACGTCGCCGTCCTCGGGGTCGTCGGCGCGCACCGTGACGTCGTAGATCCCCGACCGACCGCGCAGCGAGACCTCGCGAGCGTCGGCGTAGAGCGTCTGGCCGAGGCGTCCCGGCTGCAGGAACTCGATCGAGAAACCGGCGGCGACCGTCACCGGGCCGTGGGAGTTGCACGCCAGCGCGAAGGCCGAGTCGGCCAGGCTGGCGATCACGCCGCCGTGGCACAGGTCGTGCCCGTTGACCATGTCGGTCCGCACCAGCATCGAGACCCGCCCGCGTCCGGGTGAGACCCCGATCGCCTCCATGCCGAGCATCGCGCTCGCCCGGTCCGCGGCCCACATCGCGTGGGCGGTCTCATGCATCGAAGTCGACCGTCACGGCATCGGTGACCGGGAAGGACTGGCAGGTCAGGACGAACTGCTGCTCGACCTCGGCAGGCTCCAGGGCGTAGTTGCGGACCATCTCGACCTCGCCGTCGACGACCTTGGCGCGGCAGGTGCCGCACACCCCGCCCTTGCAGGCGAAGGGCAGGTCGCTGCGCACGGCCTGCGCGGAGTCGAGCAACGTCGTGTCGCGCGACATCGGCGTGGTCGTCGTACGTCCGTCGAGCACGACGGTGACCTCGCTCGTCACGCCCTCCACCACCCGGTCGGCGTGGCGCAGCGTCGGCGGCGGCTCGTCGACGAAGAAGAGCTCGAAGTGGATCTTCTCCGGCGGCACCCCGAGCTCGGCCAGCACGGCCCGGGAGTCCTGGATCAGGCCCAGCGGACCGCACAGCCAGACGTGGTCCAGCGCCCCGAGCGACACCTTGATCGGCAGCAGCCGGCGGAGCCGGTCGGCGTCGAGGCGACCGGAGAACAGCTCCACGTCGCGCGGCTCGCGGGACAGCACGTGGACGAGGTCGAAGCGGGGGCCGTGGAGGTCCTTGAGGTCGCTGAGCTCCTCGGCGAACATCACCGAGGTGGTCTCGCGGTTGCCGTAGAGCATCGTCACCGAGCTCGCGGGGTTGGCCAGCACCGAGGCCGCGATGGAGAGCATCGGCGTGATGCCGGACCCGGCCGCGATGCAGAGGTGGCGCCCGGCCAGCGCCGGCTCGGCGCGGAAGCTGCCCGACGGCTCGGCGACCTCGAGCGTCTCCCCCGGCGCGACCTGGTGGATCAGCCACGACGAGAACATGCCGCCCGGGATCTCGCGGACCCCGATGCGCGGGGCGGCGCCGGCGGGGGCGCAGATGGAGTAGGTCCGGCGGTGCTCGACGCCGTCGACGAACCGGCGCAGGGTCAGCGCCTCCCCCGGCTCGAAGTCGAAGAGCTCGCGGAGGTCGTCGGGCACGTCGAAGGTGACGGCGGCCGAGTCGTCGGTGAGCGGCTCGATCGCGCGCACGGTCAGCTCGTGGAAGGCCATGCCCTAGATCTCCTTCACGTGGTCGAACGGCTCGAGGCAGGAGGTGCAGCGGTAGTGCGCCTTGCAGGAGGTCGACCCGAACTCGGAGACGAGCTCGGTCGCGGACGAGTCGCACCGCGGGCAGCGCACCTGCCGCGCGGTCGGGAGCAGGGTGAGCGGGATGGGCCCGTGGGTCGAGGGCGCCGGACCGGGCGGCGAGATCCCCGCGGCCGCCAGCGCGGCGCGGCCGGCCGGCGTGATCCAGTCGGTCGTCCAGGCCGGGTGGAGGCTGACCCGCACCTCGACGCGGTCGAAGCCCGCGCCGGTGAGCTCGCGGACCAGGTCGTCGCGCATCGCCGCCATCGCCGGGCAGCCGGAGTAGGTCGGGGTGATGTCGACGACCACGTGCGAGTCCCCGACCACGTCGACGCCACGGAGCACGCCGAGGTCGGCGAGGGTGAGCATCGGGAGCTCGGGGTCGGTGACGCGTTCGACGGCCTCGCGGGCACGCGCGAGCTGTCGCCTCGGGGCCAACAGGTTCACCAGAGCCCCCTCGGGTGGGCGCGGGCGACCGACTGCATCTCGGCGAGCAACCGGCTCAGGGCCTCGCCGTGCATCCCGTCGCGACCGGTCCTGCCGAGCACGCCGGAGCGCCGGGGCTTCCCGGGTCGCGTGACGTCCGCCGCGGTGAGGACCTGGTCGAGCACGGCCTCGGCGTCCTCGCGCACGTCGGCGGGGTCCACGCCCACGCCCGCGCCGGCGGCGGCCGCCTCGACCGGGTGGGTGTCGAACAGCTCGGGCCACAGCGGCCACAGGGACTCGAGCGCCGCGAGGAGGCGCGACCGGGACTCCTCGGTCCCCTGGGCGAGGGTGACGAACCAGCGCGCGGCGTAGTCGCGGTGGTAGGCCAGCTCCTTGACCCCCTTGGCCGCGACGGCGGACAGGACGTGGTCGCGGCTGGTGCGCAGCCGCTCGAAGACCGCCAGGCGCCAGACCGAGAACAGCAGCACCCGCACCGTCGCCTCGGCGAAGTCGCCGTTGACCACCTCGGCGAGGCGGACGTTGCGGAACTCGTGGGCCTCGCGGAAGTAGGCCAGGGCGTCCTCCGGCGGGGCCGGCGACCCCTCGGGCAGCGCCGGCACGACCGACGCGTCCGCCTTGGCCGCCCGCGCGAGCAGCAGCCGCGCCTGGCCCAGCAGGTCGAGCGCGATGTTGGACAGCGCGATGTCGTCCTCGAGGTCGGGGGCGTTGCTCGTCCACTCCGAGATCCGGTGCGACATGACGAGGGAGTCGTCGCCCAGCATCAGGGCGTACGCCGCCAGCGTCGGCGCGTCGGTGCCCTCGGGGATGGACGTGTCGACACCGGCGAGGGGGTCCTCGAAGTCGGTTCCGAAGGCCCAGTGGGCGTCGTTGACGAGCAGGCCGGTGTAGGCGCTGTCGTGCTCGTCCTCTGCGGATAGGTGGATGTGGGAGTCCATCGGAGCCTCGTGGGGTGGGGTCACATGTGGGGGACGTTGTCGGGGATGTCGTAGAACGTCGGGTGCCGGTAGACCTTGTCGCCGCTGGGGGCGAACATCGGGTCCTTCTCGTCCGGGCTCGACGCGGTGATCGCGTCCGCGCGGACCACCCAGATGCTCACGCCCTCGTTGCGACGCGTGTAGACGTCACGCGCGTGCAGCAAGGCCATCCGGTCGTCGGCGGCGTGCAGCGAGCCGACGTGCACGTGGTTGAGGCCGCGCTTGCCGCGCACGAAGACCTCGTAGAGGGGCCACTCGGGCTCGGGCGCGGGGACGCCCAGTCCTGCGGGCACGCCCTGCAGGGGCACCGCCCCGTGACCGCCCTCGGCGGACAGCTCGCTCATGCGGACACCTGCTTGCGTGCGTACGCCGTCGCGGCCTCGCGCACCCAGGCGCCGTCCTCGTGGGCGCGGCGGCGGTGGGCCATGCGCTCGGCGTTGCACGGGCCGTTGCCCTTGACTCCCTCCATGAACTCCTCCCAGTCGGGCTGGCCGAAGTCGTAGTGGCCGCGGTCGGCGTTCCAGGCGAGCTCGGGATCGGGCAGCGTGACGCCCAGGGCCTCGGCCTGCGGGACGGACATGTCGACGAACTTCTGGCGCAGCTCGTCGTTGGTGTTGCGCTTGATCCCCCACGCCATCGACTGCGCGGTGTTGGGAGAGGCGTCGTCCGGCGGGCCGAACATCATCAGCGCCGGCCACCAGAAGCGGTCGACCGACTCCTGCACCATCGCGCGCTGCTCGTCGGTGCCGCGCATCATCGTGCTGAGCAGCTCGTAGCCCTGGCGCTGGTGGAAGGACTCCTCCTTGCAGACGCGGATCATGGCGCGGCCGTAGGGGCCGAAGGACGTGCGGCACAGCGGCACCTGGTTGCAGATCGCGGCCCCGTCGACCAGCCAGCCGATGCTGCCGACGTCGGCGTACGACAGCGTCGGGTAGTTGAAGATCGAGGAGTACTTCTGCTTGCCGGAGATCAGCATCTCGGTCAGCTCCAGCCGCGAGACGCCCAGCGTCTCCGCGGCGGAGTAGAGGTAGAGGCCGTGGCCGGCCTCGTCCTGCACCTTGGCCAGCAGGATCGCCTTGCGGCGCAGGCTGGGGGCGCGGCCGATCCAGTTGCCCTCGGGCTGCATGCCGATGATCTCGCTGTGGGCGTGCTGGGCGATCTGGCGCACCAGCGTCCTGCGATAGCCCTCGGGCATCCAGTCGCGCGGCTCGATGCGCTCGTTGCGGGCGATCGTGGCCTCGAAGTGGCTCTCGAGGTCGGCCTGGGTCCCGGCGTCGAGCGGGGTCTCGGTGAGGGTCATCGGTATTGCCTCCGCATTTACTGACCGATCGGTCTGGTATTAGTGTGTCACCAGTCACTCTGGCACGCAAACAGCCGGCCCGCCCATGCCCGAAGACCCGAAGGGGACCCCGTGACCCGTCTGCTCGAGAGCTACGCCACCGGCCGCTGGTGGGCCGCCTCCGCCGAGGGCGACCCGCTCCTCGACGCCGCGACGGGCGAGGAGGTCGCCCGCATCTCCAGCGCCGGCCTCGACCTCGGCGCGATGGCCCACCATGCGCGCACGGTCGGCGGTCCCGCCGTCCGCGAGCTGACCTTTCACGAGCGGGCACTGCTGCTCAAGGACCTCGCTACCCACCTGACCGGCCTCAAGGACGAGTTCTACGACCTGTCGCTGCGCACGGGCGCCACCCGGCGCGACTCGATGATCGACATCGACGGCGGCTTCGGCACGGTCTTCAGCTATGCGTCCAAGGGCCGCCGCGAGCTGCCCAACGACGTCGTCGCGTGCGACGGCGACCTCGAGCAGCTCGGTCGCACCGGGGTCTTCCTCGGCCAGCACGTCTACACCTCGCGCCCCGGCGTCGCGGTGCAGATCAACGCCTTCAACTTCCCCGTCTGGGGCATGCTCGAGAAGCTCGCGCCGGCCTTCATCGCCGGTCTCCCGTCGATCGTGAAGCCGGCCAGCCAGACGGCGTACCTCACCGAGCTGGTGGTCCGCCGGATCATCGAGTCGGGCATCCTGCCCGAGGGCTCGCTCCAGCTGCTGTCCGGCTCGGCCGGGGACCTGCTCGACCACCTCGGCGTGCAGGACTCGGTCGCCTTCACCGGCTCCGCCCACACCGCCGGGATCCTGCGCCAGCACCCGTCCGTGCTCCACGGCGGCGTGACCCTCCAGGTCGAGGCCGACTCGCTCAACTGCTCGGTCCTCGGACCCGACGTGACGTCGGGCGAGCCCGAGTGGGACCTCTTCGTCAAGGGCGTCGTCACCGAGATGACCGCCAAGGCCGGCCAGAAGTGCACCGCGATCCGTCGGGTCATCGTGCCCGCGGCCGTCGCCGACGAGATGACCGAGGCGATCACCGCCAGGCTGGCGACGATCACCGTGGGCAACCCCGACGACGAGTCGGTCCGGATGGGTCCGCTGGCCTCGCTCGGCCAGCGCGAGGAGGTCCGCAAGGCCGTCGAGGCGCTCCGCTCGTCGGCCGACGTGGTCCACGGCGACCCCATGTCGACGACGGGCTTCGCCGGTGACGCCGAGCGGGGCGCCTTCATGGCGCCGGTGCTCCTGCGGGCCCGCGCCGGCGCGGTCGAGCCCCACGACGTCGAGCCCTTCGGCCCGGTGTCGACGGTGATGTCGTACGACTCGCTCGACGAGGCCGTCACCCTGGCCGCGCGCGGAAAGGGATCCCTGGTCGGGTCCGTCGTCACCCACGACCCGGCCGTCGCGCGCACCCTCGTGCTCGGTCTCGCGCCGTGGCACGGCCGCATCCTGGTCCTCGATCGCGACGACGCCCCCGAGTCCACCGGGCACGGCTCTCCGTTGCCGATGCTCGTCCACGGCGGCCCCGGTCGGGCCGGCGGCGGCGAGGAGCTCGGCGGCGTACGCGGCGTGCTCCACCACATGCAGCGTTCGGCCATCCAGGCCTCCCCCGACATGCTGACCGCGATCACCGGCCGGTGGACGCGCGGCTCGCAGCGCACCGTCACGCCCGAGCACCCGTTCCGGCACTCGCTCGCGACGTTGGCGGTCGGTGACACCATCGCCTCCGAGCCGCGGGTGATCTCGCTCGCCGACATCGACCACTTCGCCGACTTCACCGGCGACACCTTCTATGCCCACACCGACCCGGAGGCGGCGGCGCAGAACCCGCTCTTCGGCGGGATCGTCGCCCACGGCTACCTCATCGTGTCGATGGCAGCGGGCCTCTTCGTCGACCCCGCGCCGGGCCCGGTGCTGGCCAACTTCGGCGTCGACCACCTGCGCTTCCTCACGCCGGTCAAGGCCGGCGACTCGATCCGGGTGACGCTGACGGTCAAGCAGATCACCCCACGCTCCTCGGCCGACTACGGCGAGGTCCGGTGGGACGCGCTCGTCACCAACGCCGACGACGAGCCGGTGGCGACGTACGACGTGCTGACGCTGGTCGCGAAGGAGGCCTGACGCCGTCGTGCGACGGGGCTAGCGTGTCGCTCGTGACCCCCACAGCGCAGCGCGTCATCGGCATCGTCGTCCTGCTCGTCACCGGCATGCTCAGCCTGCCGGTCTCGGCGTTCCTCCTCGACGGCCAGGGCACCGAGAACTGGATCATCCCGGTCCAGCTGCTGGCGATGGCGGCGACCGGGGCCGTGGTCACCGTCGCCCTGCCCGCCCTGGCCCGCGAGGGCGCCACGACGGGGCGACGGGCGCGGACAGGGATGTGGTGGGGACTGCTGGCCGCCCTCGTGGGCGTGCTCGTCTCCTGGTTCGCCCTCAACGGGATCAGTGGCGCCTGAGCCGGTGGCACGGCAGGAGTACGGTGCGGCCATGGCGAAGAAGTCCTGGTCCGACATGACACCGACGCAGAAGAGGCTCGTCGTCGTGGGAGGCATCGCGGAGGTCGCCCTGACCACGTGGTGCCTGCGCGACCTGAAGGCCAGGCCCGCCGAGCTGGTCCGCGGTCCCAAGGTGCTCTGGGGTCCGGCCATGTCGTTGCAGCCGTTCGGGCCGATCGCCTACCTCGTGTGGGGCCGCAAGCGCTGACGTCAGCCGCGGTGGTGGGCCTCGCTGGTCCACTCCGCCGGGTCCCTCGCGACCGCGGACCAGATCGACTCGGCGACGCGATCGGGGGTGAAGGCACCCTCGCGCGCCAGGGCGCCGTGCACCGTCACCGACACGGCGCGGATGCCGTCCGGCGCCAGGGACTTGTCGAGGCTGACCACGAGGTTGCGCACGCCGGCCTTCTGCACGCCGAGCGACGCGGCACCCTCCCACGGGTCGTCGGCCGCCATGCTGCCGGTGACGCTGATCCGGCCGCCCTCCGACATGAACGGCCGGGCAGCCTGCACCACGGTCAGCAGAGCGCCGACGCCGAGCGCCACGTCCTCGAGCAGCTCGGGCACCGTCAGGGTGAGCGCGTCCTTCTCGCGGAACGCGCTGGGGTTGAAGTGCAGGACGTCGATCCGTCCCGTGTGCTCGCCGAACCGGCGTACGGCGTCGCGCGCGGCCTCGACGTCGGTGACGTCGGCGACGGCGTGCCCGACGGTGGCGCCGCGCTCCTCGAGGCCGGGCACCAGGTCGTCGAGAACCTGCTGGTCCTGGCCGAGCAGCGCGACGTCGTACCCCTCGTCCGCGAACCGGCGCGCGACCGACCCGCTCACGCCGGGCCCGGCTCCGACCACCACGATCACAGGTCTGCTCATGGGGACTGTTCTACCGCAGGCTCAGGTCTGGTGCGGGTGCTCGTCGGTCTCGTCGTCGGGGACGGCATTGGGACCCTGGGCGCCTTCCTGGACCTCGCCGGACTCCTGGTCCGGCTGGCCCGCCACGGAGTCGCCGGCGCTGACCGCCTCCGGCTCACCACCCGCGACCGCCAGCTCCGAGACCTGACCGCCCTCGCTCTTCTCGTCGTGCTTCTCGTCGTGCTTCTCGTCGTGCTCGTGGTCGTGTTTCATCGGGTGTGCTCCTCGTCGTGTCGGTCCCACCAGACAACCAGCACCCTCCTCACCGCCTCACCTGAGCGGGTGGTGGCGCCCGCCTGACGCGTGGCTACGGTCGACGGATGACCCGTTTCGGATACACCCTGATGACCGAGCAGAGCGGCCCGCGCGAGCTGGTGCGCTACGCGGTGGCCGCCGAGCAGACCGGCTTCGACTTCGAGGTGATGAGCGACCACTTCTCGCCGTGGCTCACCGAGCAGGGACACGCGCCGTACGCCTGGACGACCCTGGGCGCGGTCGCCCAGGCCACCGAGCGGGTCGGGCTGATGACCTACGTGACCTGCCCGACTCTGCGCTACCACCCGGCGGTCGTGGCGCAGAAGGCGGCGACGCTGCAGATCCTCGCCGAGGGTCGGTTCACCCTCGGCCTCGGCAGTGGCGAGAGCCTCAACGAGCACGTCGTCGGTGCCGGCTGGCCGTCCATCGCCGAGCGACAGGACATGCTGGCCGAGGCGATCGAGGTGATCCGGGCCCTGCACACCGGCGACCTCACCGACCACCGTGGCGAGTTCTTCCAGGTCGACTCGGCCCGCATCTGGGACATCCCGGACGAGGGCGTGGAGATCGGGATCGCCGTCGCGGGCGACCGGGCCATCGAGCGGTTCGCGCCGCTCGCCGACCACCTCGTCGCCGTCGAGCCGAAGGCCGAGATCGTCGAGTCCTGGAACGAGGTCGAGGGAGCGCCGCGCATCGGCCGTGACGCGCGCGCGGTCGGCCAGATCCCGATCTGCTGGGACCCCGACCGGGAGGCCGCGGTCGCGCGGGCGCACGAGCAGTTCCGCTGGTTCGGCGGCGGGTGGTCGGTCAACGCCGACCTGCCGACCCCCGCCGGGTTCGCCGGCGCCACGACGTACGTCCGTCCCGAGGACGTGGCCGACTCGATCCCCTGCGGCCCCGACCTCGACGCGATCGTCGAGGCGGTCTCGGCCTACTGGGAGGCCGGCTTCACCGACGTCGCGCTCGTCCAGATCGGCGACGAGGGGCAGGACCGGTTCCTCGCCGAGGCGGCCGGGCCGCTGCTGGACAAGCTGCGGGCCGCGGCCCCCTAGGAGGGGTCAGCGCCAGCCGAGGTCCGGCGCCACCTGGGTGAGCACGGTCTCGAGCAGGTGGGCGTTGTAGTCCACGCCGAGCTGGTTGGGCACCGTGAGCAGCAGGGTGTCGGCGGCGGCGACGGCCTCGTCGTCGGCGAGCTCCCGGACGAGGACGTCCGGCTCGGCGGCGTACGTCTTGCCGAAGACCGCGCGCAGGTTGGCCTCGATCTGGCCGAACTGGTCGGAGCTGCGACCCTCGTGACCGAAGTACATCCGGTCGAGGTCGGTCGTGATCGGCATGATCGACCGGCTCACCGACACGCGCGGCTCGCGCTCGTGGCCGGCCTGGCGCCAGGCCTCGCGGAAGACCTCGATCTGCTTGCGCTGCTGCACGTGGAAGGGCTCGCCGGACTCGTCGGCCTTGAGCGTCGAGCTCATCAGGTGCATGCCCTTCTCGGCGGTCCAGCGCGCGGTCGCGTCCGACGCGGCCCCCCACCAGATGCGGTCGCGCAGGCCGGGCGAGTGCGGCTCGGGGCGCAGCAGGCCGGGCGGGTTGGGGAACATCGGGCGTGGACTGGGCTCGGCGAAGCCCTTACCCTCGAGCACCTCGAGGAAGACCTCGGTGTGGCGACGCGCCATGTCGGCCTGGTCCTCGCCCTCTGCGGGCTGGTAGCCGAAGTAGCGCCAGCCGTCGACGACCTGCTCCGGTGATCCCCGGCTGATGCCGAGCTGGAGCCGCCCGCCCGAGATGAGGTCGGCGGCGCCGGCGTCCTCGGCCATGTAGAGCGGGTTCTCGTAGCGCATGTCGATGACGCCCGTGCCGATCTCGATCCGGCTGGTGCGTGCGCCGACCGCGGCGAGCAGCGGGAAGGGCGAGGCGAGCTGGCGGGCGAAGTGGTGCACACGGAAGTAGGCGCCGTCGGCACCCAGCTCCTCGGCCGCCACCGCGAGGTCGATCGACTGCAGCAGCGCGTCGGAGGCGCTCCGGACCGCCGACTGGGGCGAATCAGTCCAGTGGCCGAAGTTGAGGAAACCGATCTTCTTCATGACTGGCTCAACGCTCGACCACTCCCATTGTTCCCTGCGGCGTTCCCCGCGATGTCACTGGAACCCGTCCCCCGCCGTCGCCGGCCGGCCGGGTGCGGCGAGCGACAGCACCGCGCGGGCGATCTCCGGCCGCTCCTCGAGGTGGTCCTCCAGCCGCTGCAGCTCCTCGGCGGCACGGTTCTCCGTGTCGTCGCCGACGAGGTCCACCGAGCCGACGAGGAAGATCTTCCCGGGACCGACGTACTCCAGGTGCAGGGTGTTGACGGTCTCCACCTCGGGCCGCTCACGCAGCCACCCGAGCACGGTCGCATGGATGCGCGGGTCCGCGATCTGCCCGACGAGGAAGTCCATGTTGCGCCGCAGCAGGTAGATCGCCACGAAGCCGAGGAGCAGTCCCACCAGGATCGAGCCGATGGCGTCCCAGACCGGCTGGTGGGTGACCTGGTGGAGCGCGAGCCCGGTCACCGCGATGACGATGCCGACCAGGGCCGCGGCGTCCTCGAAGAAGACCGCACGCAGCGTGGGGTTCGAGGTCTTGTCGAGGAAGGTCACCCGGCTCACCTCGGCCTTGCGCGCGCCACGTCGTACCTCCCGGCGGGCCTGGAAGAAGGAGACGCTCTCCAGGACGAACGCGGCGCCGAGGACGAGGTAGGCCCACAGGTAGTCGGCCTCCGCCTCCGGCGCGGTCAGCGACTGGATGCCGTGCCACACCGACACGGCCGCACCCACCCCGAACAGGCCGAAGGCGGCGATCATCGACCAGACGTAGGCCTCGCGGCCGTGGCCGAGGGGGTGCGTCGCGTCGGCGGGCTTCTCGGCCCGCCGCTCGGCGATGAGGAGGAAGACCTCGTTGCCGGCGTCGGCCCACGAGTGTGCCGCCTCCGCGACCATCGACGCTGAGCCGGTGATGACCGCGACCAGGGTCTTGAGGACGGCGAGGACCGCGTTGGCGGTGAGGGCGATGACGACGGTGAGCACAGACCCAGCCTGCCCGACGCAGCACTGCCGGGCGGTGCGGCGTGGTCAGCCGTCGGGCACGCCGTTGACACAAGCGGCTTGCCGATGTGCAATATATTGCATGCCGGTCCCGCTCGCCCCCGGTCCCGTCCGCCCCGCGCTGCTGCGCGACACCGTCCACGACCGGGTGCGCGACGCCATCGTCGACGGCACGCTGGCGCCCGGTGAGGTCGTCCGCGACACCGAGCTCGCCGCCTGGCTGGGTGTCAGCCGTACGCCGGTGCGCGAGGCGCTGCTGCGCCTCGGCGAGACCGGGCTGGTGCGCGCCGCCCCCGGCCGCTCGACGGTCGTGGCCGAGATCGACCTCGCCGAGGTCCGCGAGGCCCACGCCGTCGTCGCGACCATGCACCGGCTCGCCGTCGCCGAGGCCGTCGCCCGGCTCACGCCCGCCGACCTCGACGCGATGCGCGAGGCCAACGAGCGCTTCGCGGCGGCGATCGAGGGCCGCGACGCCGACGCCGCGCTGGCGGCCGACGACGACTTCCACGCCGTCGCAGTGGAGGCGTCCGGCAACCGCGCGCTGGCCACGGTGCTCGACCAGTTCAGCCCCGTCGTACGACGCCTGGAGCGGCTCCGCTTCGCCTCCCACGCCGGCGAGGAGTCGGTGCGGCTCCACGACCGGCTCGTGCAGGCCTGCGCGGCCGGCGACGACGAGGCCGCGGCCGAGGTCTCCTTCCGCACCTGGCAGAACCTCGCCGACCTGATCCCCGACACCGACCCCCAGCAGGAGACCCCGTGATCCTCGACCGATTCCCCCGCCACCCGCTGACCTTCGGCCCCTCCCCGGTCCACCACCTCCGGAGGCTGAGCGACCACCTCGCCGCGCAGGGCGGCGGCGCCCAGGTGTGGGCCAAGCGCGAGGACGTGAGCAGCGGCCTGGCCTACGGCGGCAACAAGATCCGCAAGCTGGAGTACATCGTCCCCGACGTCCTCGCCAGCGGCGCCGACACGCTCGTCTCCATCGGCGGCTTCCAGTCCAACCACACCCGCCAGGTGGCCGCGGTCGCCGCGCACCTCGGGCTGAGGTGCCGCCTGGTGCAGGAGAAGTGGGTGCCGTGGGACGACCCGACCAACACCCAGGTCGGCAACATCCTGCTGAGCCGGATGATGGGCGCCGACTCCCGCCTCGACCCGCACGGCTTCGACATCGGGATCCGCGACTCGTGGAAGGACGCGATCCGCGAGGTCGAGGAGGCCGGCGGCACGCCGTACGCCATCCCGGCCGGCGCGAGCGAGCACCCGCTCGGCGGGCTCGGGTTCGCCAACTGGGCCTTCGAGGTGGCCGAGCAGGAGAAGGCGCTCGGCGTCACCTTCGACACGGTCGTGGTCTGCACGGTGACCGGGTCGACGCACGCCGGGATGATCGCCGGCTTCGCCGCCCTGGAGGACCTCACCGGCGTACGCCGTCGCGTGATCGGCATCGACGCGAGCGCGACGCTGGACCAGACCCGCGACCAGGTGGGCCGGATCGCGCGCCACACCGCCGAGCTGATCGAGCTCGGGCGTGACCTGCGCGACGACGAGATCACCGTGCTCGAGGGCTGGGCCGGTGAGCTCTACGGCGTCCCCGTCGAGTCCACGATGGAGGCCATGGCGCTGGGCGCGCAGCTCGAGGCGATGATCACCGACCCCGTCTACGAGGGGAAGTCGCTCGCCGGCCTGATCGACCTCGTCACCGCCGGAGACATCCCGCGCGACTCGCACGTGCTCTACGCCCACCTCGGTGGCCAGCCGGCCATCAACGCCTATCACTCGCTGTGGCCCGCGCAGGAGTGGTCCGGCCGCTAGGTTCGGGGCGTGGTCGACATCGAGGCAGCCGCTCGCCTGGGCGGCGACACCCTCGGCTCACCCGTGGTCGCGCGGGAGGCGATGACCGGGGGCTGACCTCGACCATGCTCGTCGAACCTGGCCGCGATGTTCAGCTGAGGGCGAAGTCGACCGCGGCCAGCGCGTGCAGCCGGGTGGTCGCGAACACCGGCACCGGGACGTCGTCGGGCCCGACGAGCAGCTCGATCTCGGTGCAGCCCAGGACCACTCCCTGCGCGCCACGCTCCACCAGCCTCCGCACCACGTCGACGTACGCCGCCCGCGACTCCTCGCGCACGACCCCGAGCACCAGCTCGTCGTAGATGACGTCGTGGACGAGCGTGCGGTCGTCGCCCTCGGGCACCAGCACGTCGATCCCGTGGGAGCGCAGCCGGTCGGCGTAGAACGGCTGCTCCATGGTGAATCGCGTGCCCAGCAGCGCAATCCGGTCGAGGCCGGCGAGGCGCACCGCGTCGGCGGTGACGTCCGCGAGGTGCAGCAGCGGGATGTCGACGGCGGCCTCGATCGCGTCGGCGACCCTGTGCATCGTGTTGGTGCAGAGCACCAGGCACTCGGCTCCGGCCCGCTCGAGCGCCGCAGCCTCGTCGGCCAGCAGGGCACCCGCGGCGGTCCAGTCACCCGCGACCTGCATCACCTCGACCTCGGCGAAGTCGACGGACGCCAGCACCAGGCGCGCCGAATGGAAGCCCCCGAGCCGCTCGCGGACCTCCTCGTTGACGAGGCGGTAGTAGAGCGCGGTGCTCTCCCAGCTCATCCCACCCAGCAGACCGATCCTGCGCATCGTCGAAGCCATGGCGCCATTGAACACGTCGAGCATGGGACGTGCCGGCCGCGACCTCGCACGCTGACCGCGCCACGCCGTCCGTCGACTCGCCCCGGACCCATCCCACTTGCTACCTTTGTTTAGTAATTTACTGGATTAATTGGACGGAGTGGCGGCATGGGGACGAACGAGGGTGACTGTCGGGTCGTCGTGGTCGGTGCGGGCGCCGGCGGCACGCTGGTGGCCACGCACCTGGTGACCGCGCTCTCGTCCCGCTTCCGCGTCGAGCTCGTCGACCCCGCCCCGACGACGGGGCGCGGCCAGGCCTACTCCACGACCGACGACCGCCACCTGCTCAACGTCCCCGCCTCCGGCATGAGCGCCTTCCCACGCGATCCCGAGCACTTCCTGCGCTGGCTGCGCAACCACCACGACCGTGGCTTCCAGCCCCACGACTTCGCGCCGCGCGCCGTGTTCGGCCGCTACATCGAGAGCCTGCTGACCACGGCCACCGAGTTCCCCGGCAACGCCCGGCTCGTACGCCGTCGCGCTGAGGTCGTCGACATCGCCGAGTCCGGCAGCGGCTTCGTCGTCGACCTCTCCGACGGCGAGCGGATCGAGACCCGCGCGGTCGTGCTGGCGACCAGCAGCCGACCCGCGACGCACTGGGCCCCGCCCGAGCTCGCCGCCGACCCCCGCCTCATCGCCGACCCGTGGACGCAGGGGATCCCCGAGGTCGGCGACGTGCTCCTGCTCGGCTCGGGGTTGACGATGGTCGACCTCGCCATCAGCGCCGACCGGCCCGACCGCACGCTGCACGTCGTGTCGCGCACCGACGCGGTCCCGCGGCCGCACGTCCTGCCGACGACGCCCCCGGTCCCGCCGCCGCCCGGCATCACCCGCACCCAGGGGCTCGACGCCCTTCGCGCCACGCTGGCCGCGCACGTCGAGCACACGGTCGAGGGCACGGGCGACTGGCGCGCCGCGATCGACGGGCTGCGCCCCGTGACCGCGCAGCTGTGGCGCGGGCTGTCCGAGGCCGACAAGCGACGCTTCATCGCCGAGGACGCCCGCAGCTGGGACGTCCACCGGCACCGGATGGCGCCGGCCACGAGCCGTCGCTTCGACGCCGTCGCCACCGAGGGGCGGCTCCAGCGCCACCGCGGCACCATCGCCGCGGTGCGGGCCGACGAGCACGTCCTCCACGTCAGTCTCGACGACGGCAGCACGCTGCGCGTGGCCGCGGTCGTCAACTGCACCGGCCCCGTCGGCTCGATCGCCGCCGACCCGTTGCTCACGCGGCTCGCCCAGACCGGTCTCGTCCGCCCGGGTCCCGCCGGCCTGGGCATCGACACCGCCGACGACGGCCGGATCGTCGGCACCCTGCCGGACAGCCTCCCGTTCCTCGCCGTCGGCTCGCTGCGGCGCGGCAACCTGTGGGAGTCCACGGCGATGCCCGAGATCCGCGAGCAGGCCTACGACGTGGCCCGGATCGTGAGCCGGTCGATGCACGGCGAGTCCCGGCGCCGCCCCGTCGACCCCTACGGCCTCACCCTCTCCGCGAGCACCACTGCCGCGGAGCACTACAACGCGGCGCTCGGCCGGCTCCTGCGGCTCCAAGACGGTGTCGAGGAGGGGCTCATCGCGGCGGTCGCCGAGGACGAGGGATTCGTCCAGGCCCACGCCGCGCTGGCGCTGCTCGGCCACGAGTGGGGCACCAACGACCACTGGCACGCCTCGCTCCGATCGGCTCACCGCGCCGCCGCCGAGCGCCACCTCGACGACCGCGAGAGCTCGTTCCTCGACGCCGTGACCACCCGCCTCCGGTCCGACGAGTCGACCGGCGCCGCGGCCCTGCTCCGCCACGTCCGCCTGTTCCCGAGGGACGCGCTGGCGGTCAGCGTCGCCGTCCCGACCGTCGCCTTCGGCGGCCTCACCAGCGGCTCGCAGACCGCCCAGCTCGTCGAGTCCCTGGGCCGCTCCTACGGTGACGACTGGTGGTACGCCGGACAGCTGGCGTTCGTCCGCCAGGACCAGGAGCGCTGGGCCGAGGCCGAGGAGCTGTCGTCGTACGCCCTCTCGGTCGAGCCGGCGTCCGGCCACGCGGTCCACGCCCGCGCCCACGTCTTCTACGAGACCGGCGACCACGCCGCCGGCCTGGCCTGGCTCGACGAGTGGATCCGCACCCGCGGCCCCGAGGCCAACCACCGCTCGCACTTCTCGTGGCACGCGGCCCTGCACGAGCTGATGCAGGACGACATCGAGGCTGTACGCCGGCGCTGGCACCGCGAGCTCTCCCCGGCCGTGGTCAGCGGCAGCCGGGCCGTCGTCGACAGCGGTGCGCTGCTGTGGCGCGGTCGCGTCACCGGCACCTGGACCGGGGACCTGCCCGTCGCCGAGGTCCGCGCACAGGCGCCGACCGACTGGCTCACCGCGCCGACCACCGGCTTCGCGGCCCTGCACGGCGCCGTGCTCCTCGCCGCCGACGGCGACGCCGCGGCCCTGACGCAGCTCGCCGACCGTTCGGCCGGCAGCCAGGACCCGGTGTTCCGCGACGTGGTCGCCCCCTTGTGCACGGGCCTGGTGTCCGTCGTCGAGGAGCGATGGAACGCCGCTTCCGCCACGCTGTCGCGGGTCGTCACGACCATGGACCCCCTCGGCGGGAGCAAGGCGCAGCGCGAGGTGGTCGAGGACACGCTGGTGCACGCGCTGGCCATGGCCGGACGCAACACCGAGGCCGCCGCCCTGCTCGACACGCGCCTCTCCCGCCGCTCCTCCGCCCTGGACGCCCGCCGCCGGGCCGCCGTGAGCGGGTCGGCGCCAGTGGACGCCGCACCTCGGCGGTGAGCCACCGATGCCGCACGATGCGCTGACCTCGGTGGCGGTCACCACGTTGATCGCCCTGGCCATCAACGAGCTCCACGTGGAGCTCGTCGCGGGCGCGGCAGCGTGGCTCACGGCGTGGTGGCTGCTGCGTGAGCCCGCGGACGAGGTCCCCTGACCCCTTCTCAGTGCTTCCTCGGCCCGGGCGCGAGGCTGACGACCTCGCCGCGTCGCGGGCACCGCAGGTCAGCCGCCAGGTCGCGGGCCTCGGCCCGGTCCAGGAAGTCCGACAGCGGGGACCGGAACACCGTGTAGTCGTCGTAGTGCACGGGAACCACGACTCTCGGCCGAGAGCGTTCGACGAAGTCGACCCCCATGGCGCCGTCCATCGTGACGGTGCGCATCAGCACCCGCGTGCCTCCGAGATGGACGACCGCCGCGTCGATGTCGGGGAAGCGCTCGCGCACCTCGTCCACGTGCGCGCCGGTGAGGGTGTCTCCACTGAAGTAGACCCGACGCCGTACGTCCCCGCCGACCACGTGCTCCACCACGCTCCCCATGACCGTCGGCAGCATCCGGCCGAGGAGGCCCCGCGCGTGCACGGCCGGGACGGCTGTGATCCGGAGCTCCTCCTCGTCCTTGTGGAGCACGTGTTGGCTCCACGGTCGCAGCGCCTCGGTGTCGAAGCCCCAGGAGTCGAGTCGTCGTACGGCGTCGGGCGTCGAGATGACAGGGGCGGCCCGGTCCAGTCGAGCGCGTGCGACTCGGTCGAAGTGGTCGCCGTGCAGGTGTGACAGCAGCACGGCGTCCAGCACCGGCAGCTCCTCCGGCATGAGCGCCGGATTGGTGCGGCGGCGGGTGGACAGACCCCATCCGAGGTAGGCGCGCTGCCCACGACGGAGGAAGTTGGGGTCCGTCAGCACCGTGAAGGACCCCAGCGTGACCACCGTGGTGGCGGTGCCGATGAACTGGAGCCGGTCCCCCGACGTCGTGGCGTCGGAGCGGGCAGGGTCGTCGGTCATGGGAGCTCCCTCGGCAGCGCATTCCAGGGCCGCAGCGCGATAGGCCTCGTCAGCCGCGCCGCGGACCTCCCAGTACCCACTGGACCGACATGCACGCACCTGCCGGATCCCGACCGGGTGACTAGTCTCGGGTCATGCACCGGATCTTCACCACGAGCGTGGCCTCGGTCTATCCGCACTACGTGACGAAGGTCGAGAAGAAGGGCCGCACCCGCGCCGAGCTCGACCAGGTCATCACGTGGCTGACCGGCTTCGACGACGCGGCCCTCGAGGCCCACCTCGAGCGGGAGACGACCTTCGCGGACTTCTTCGAGGACGCCACCCTCAACCCCCACGTCGACCAGATCACCGGGTCGGTGTGCGGCGTCAAGGTCCAGGAGGTCGAGGACCCGCTGATGCGCCGGATCCGCTACCTCGACAAGCTCGTGGACGAGCTGGCCAAGGGTCGCCCGATGGAGAAGGTGCTGCGCAGCTGACCCGTCAGGGGACGACGAACCCGACGGTCCGCACCGGGTTGTCGAACTCCGTGGTGCGCAGCGAGACGCGCACCTCCCACTCCCCCGTCGTCGGGAGCACCACGTCACCGGCGTACGTCCCGGGGCCGAGGCTGCTCACGGCCACCTCGCCCAGGTCGACGTCCGTGGTGGACAGGCTGAGGCGCGGCGCCTCATAGCCCTCGGCCGGCTCGCCCGCGTCGTCGGTCATCGTGATCGTCACGGTGCTGGGGCCGACGCCGAGAGGGTCGAGGGTGACCTCGGCGGTGATGTCGCCGAGCCGCACCGACTGCGAGGCCGTCTCACCGGCCCCGCCCGCCTCGGCCGGTGAGGTCACCGCCACGTCGACCTCCGGGCTGCGGTCCACGAGGAGCCCGGTCACCAGCAGCACGGCGACGAGCACGCCTGCCTCCGCGAAGGTCGTCCGGACGACCAGCGCGCCCGCATCGCGCCGCGGCAGCAGGGAGAAGCGGTTCCAGGAGGCGAGGGCGATCGCCACCGCGACGAGCAGCACCTTGACGAGGAGCAGCCCGCCGTAGCCGGTGTCGAGCAGCGCACCCCAGGACCCGGCGATCCGCCAGGCCAGGACGGACCCGGCCACCACGAGGACGGCGAGGATCCCGGCCGCCCAGGTCGAGAACCGGGCCAGCACGAGCGCACCGGCGTCGTCGCGCGTGGCCAGGTCGCCGAGCACGAGCGCGACGGCGACGAGGCCTCCGAGCCACAGCGTCCCCGCCACCAGGTGCAGCACGTCCACGCCGATCACGAGCGCCTCGGGGGTCGCGGCCCGGGTGTGTCCGGTGAGCGAGGGCGCCGCCACCGCGACGGCGCAGCCCGCCAGCACGACCGCGGCCCTCGCCCGGTCCGGGGAGGTGCTGGTCAGGGCCACCACGGCGAGCGCGAGCCCGCCCACCACGGCGGCAGGTACGACGTACTCCGCCGGCGCGAGCGACGACCAGGTGGATCCGTCGCCGAGCGCCGAGGCGGGCAGGCCGAGCTGGTAGAGCGCGACGAGCGGGACCGCCGCGCACCAGCCGAGCGCCGCGACGGCCGCGGCGATCCGGGCCGCGGCGCGG
>NZ_JAOPWY010000186.1 GCF_025965415.1 Nocardioides sp. | reverse complement strand
CGGTCCACCGTGCAGGCGCTGCGCCGTGACCTCGAGGAGGCCCGCCGCGAGCGGGCGCCCGAGGTCGGTGGGCGCGAGGCCGCGGCGATCCTGCGCCGCGCCGTCGTACGCCGCGTCGCCCGCCGCTGAGCTGACGCTCGTGCACGCGGGATCCCCGCCGAGCTGACGCTTGTGCACGTCCGCGCTGCGCACAAGCGTCAGGTCGGCAGGGTGTGCGTGAGCACAAGCGTCAGGTCGGCAGGGTGTGCGTGCGCACACGCGTCAGCTCGGTCAGAGGCCGCTGACGCCCTCGCCGGACCCGGCCTGCTCGTCGAAGGTCTCGTGCTCGATCAGGTGCAGCACCGGCACGCCGAGCTTGCGGCGCGCCCGTGAGGTCCAGTCGACGTGGAAGAACTCGGCCACCACGTGCGAGCGGGTGAGGATGATCGCCTCGCGCGCGTCGACGGCGGTGACCAGCGCGGCCAGGGCGTCGACCGGCGGCTCGGAGGTGACCTTGCCGGTGACCTTCCCGCCGGCGGCGGTCATCGCGGCGAGCGTCTGCTGGAGCTCGGAGGAGGAGTTCTCCTCGCACTCGCGGCGCAGGGCCTCGATGTCGACGTCGCTCATCGCGAGCGCCGGGGCGGCCATCAGGTCGCCGGCCCCGAGGGTGCCGAGCGAGGCCTCGATGCGGGCCGCGGCGTCCTCGAGCGGGATGAGGACGTGGTAGACGACCGGGTCCTCGATCTCCGCGTGGAGGGAGCGCACCTGCTGGGCGTCGGCGGCGGTGAGGGCCTGCTCGACGAGCAGCACGACGTCGTAGGTGCCCACCCCGTCGTGGATGGACTCGTCGGGCGTGTGGTCGGAAGGGGTCTCGCTCATCGGTTGCCTCCGGTGTCGGTGCTCAGGATTCGGGTGAGGTCGTAGCCGGCCGGCTCGTCGAGCTGACCGTAGCCGCAGGTCTCCGGGTCGCGGTCGGTGCGCCACCGTTTGAAGTGCGCGGTGTGCCGGAAGCGCCGCCCCTCCATGTGGTCGTACTTCACCTCCAGCACCCGCTCGGGGCGCAGCGCGGTGAAGCCGAGGTCCTTGCCGGCACTCCACCGGCTCTGGGTGCCGGGGACGCGATCCGGGTTCGCCGTCAGGAACTCCTGCCAGCGACCCCACGGGTGGTCGGCGACGTCGCACACCAGCGGCTGCAGCTCCTGCCACAGCTCGGCACGCTTCGCGGCGGTGAAGCTGGCGGAGACCCCGATGTGCTGCAGGTCGCCGTCGTCGTCGTACAGCCCGAGCAGCAGGGAGCCGATCAGCGGCTCCTCCGGGGTGGACGTCTTGTGTTCGCGGTAGCCGGCGAGCACGACGTCGGCGGTGCGCTCGTGCTTGATCTTGAGCATGGTGCGCTTGTTGGGCTCGTAGGCCGCCCCGAGCGGCTTGGCGACGACTCCGTCGAGGCCGGCGCCCTCGAACTCCTGGAACCAGCGCTCCGCCTCGGCGGGGTCCTCGGTCGTGCGGGTGAGGAAGCACGGGCCGCTGCCGTCGAGGTGGCCCAGCGCCTTCACCAGGGCGGCGCGTCGCTCGGAGAAGGGTTGCGCGAGGTACGACGTGTCGTCGAGGGCCAGCAGGTCGAAGGCGACGAACCCGGCCGGCGTCTCGACCGACAGCTTGTCGACACGGCTGGCGGCGGGGTGGATCCGCTCCTGCAGGGTCTCGAACTCCAGCCGCCAGCCCTCGGGGCCCTGCAGCCCGACGAAGATCTCGCCGTCCAGCACGATGCGGTCCGGGAGCTGGGCGCGGCAGGCCTCGACGACCTCGGGGAAGTAGCGCGTGAGGGGCTTGGTGTTGCGGCTGGCGAGCTCGACCTCGTCGCCGTCCTTGAAGACCAGGCAGCGGAACCCGTCCCACTTGGGCTCGAAGCTCAACCCGCCGTGCTTGGCCGGGTCCGGCACGCCGCTCACGCTCTTGGCCAGCATCGGCTGCAGGGGCGGCATCACGGGAAGGTCCACGCGATCGAGCCTAGTCCGGTTCGACCCCTGGAGCGCTCAGTCCTCGCCGCGCAGGGTGAAGGACCGCAGCCGGTCGCCGGCGAACCAGACCCCGACCACCGTCACGACCACGCTGGCGATGATCGCGTAGGGCAGGTTGGCCGGATCGGGCAGCTCGGAGGACAGCTCGTGGCCCACCCGCAGGCCCCACTGGCCGATGCTGAGCCAGGCGACGCCGGAGAACAGGTTGCCGAGCAGGCTCTCCCAGATCAGCACGAACATCAGCGACGCGATGACCGCGTGCCGGGTGACGGCGGAGATCGTGAGGAACAGTGCGGAGTACGTCGTCCCCGCGACGACGGCACCGACGAAGAGCGCGAGCGCCCGGGTGCTGTCGCCGGTGATGAGCGCCGCGACGAGGATCGGCAGCGCGCCGGCCATCAGCGTCGCGCACAGGGCCACCAGCCACTTGCTGATCGCCACGCCGTAGCGGCTGACCGGCTTGGAGAGCAGGTAGACGATCGAGCCGTCGTCGACCTCGGGACCGAGCACCGACGAGGCCGCCAGGATCGCGACCAGCGGCAGCACGAGCGGGTAGCCCAGACCGGGGAGGACCTCGTAGGCCGCGTCGCCGTCGGTGAGCGCCGTGATAAGGGCGACCAGCCCGATCAGCAGCACCGGGAAGGCGAGCAGCAGCCAGAAGCGGCGACGCCCCAGCAGGGCCTGCAGGGCGAGCTTGGCAATCGTCACGTTGATCATCGGGCCACCAGGTAGGCGAAGACGCTCTCCAGCGACTCGTCGCTGGGGGAGAGCTCGAAGAGGGTCACAGCGTGCTGCTGGGCCAGCCTGGGCAGGCCGACCGCGAAGCTGCCCAGGTCGTCGACCTGGACGTCGAGGTGCTCGCCGCGCAGGCTGACCGCCCGCACGGACGACTCGGCCATCAGGACGGCGGCCAGCGCGCGGTTGTCGCTCGACTGGACGGCGTACTGCACCGGCCGGTCGGTCATCAGGCGGCGGATCGCCCCGAAGTCGCCGGAGGCGGCGTGCCGCCCCGACACCACGACCTCGATGTGGCGCGCGAGCCGCTCGACCTCCTCGAGGATGTGCGAGCTGAACAGCACGGTGCGTCCCTCGTCGCCGAGGCGCCGCAGCAGGTCCATCAGGTGCATCCGCTGGCGGGGGTCGACGCCGTTGAACGGCTCGTCGAGCAGCAGCACGGACGGGTCGTGGACCAGCGCGGCGGCGATCTTCACGCGCTGCCGCATGCCCTTGGAGTAGGTGTCGAGGCGGCGACCGGCCGGCTCGACCATGTCGACGACCTCGAGGATCCGCTCGGTCGCCGCGGCCGCGTCGGGCAGGCGGTGGAGGTCGGCGTTGGCGCGGACGAACTGGCGTCCGGTCAGGTAGCCGAAGCTCAGCTCACGCTCGGGCACCAGCCCGATCTGCCGGTAGATGGCGGTGTTGCGCCACACCGGCTGCCCGTCGAGGGTGACGTGGCCGGCCGACGGCGCCAGGAAGCCCGCCATCATCGCCATCAGCGTCGTCTTGCCGGCGCCGTTGGGCCCGAGGAGGCCGGTGACGCCGGGTCCGATCGTCAGCGAGACGTCGTTGACGGCGACCACGTTGCCGAACCAGCGCGAGGCCGAGTCGAGGACCAGGTTGCTCATCGCGAGCCCACCTTCCGGAAGCGGGCGACCAGCGCCAGGAGGCTGCCGGCGACGAGCAGCAGCGCGACCAGGACGTAGGCGGGCACCCAGGCCCCGTCGACCGGCACGAAGGTGTCGACGCCGGCGTCCCACGCGTTGGCGAGGCCGGTGTAGAGGGACCACGGCGAGACGAGCCCGGCGGCGGTCGAGACGGAGTCGGATTCCTGCTCGTGCGCGATCGCCTGGACCGCGGTGATCACGCCGGTGAGCACGATCAGCGCCATCACGGAGCCGACCACGGCGAAGCCGCGACGCAGGGACACCGACGAGATGAGTCCGGTGATCCCCGCGATCATCAGGGCGAGCAGCGTCTGGAGGACGACCGCCTTGAGCAGCTGGGTGACCTGGTCGCTCTTGTCGAGGCCCGAGAGCATCGCGCCCAGGAAGAGGAGGATCGTCGGCACGGCCATGAAGAGCCAGAGCGCGACGGTGAGCGACAGCCACCGCATGAGGGCGAAGACCGGCGAGGAGAGCGGACGGGCGAGGTAGAGCACGATCGAGCGGTGACGCAGGTCGCGCGAGAACAGCACCGGTGCCTGTGCCGCGGCGAAGAGGCTGACCAGCAGCTGGGTCTGGTTGGTGTAGTCGGCGTAGGACACGGGGAGGGAGTTGAGCCCGGTGAGCACCACCACGCCGACGATGATCAGCGCCGGCAGCAGCGACATCCCGAGCAGGAGGAAGGGCATCACCTTCGACTTGCCCGAGCGCCCGAGGCCGTAGGTGTGGCGCAGGCCGATGACGAACAGGTTGCGGGCGATGGTGCCGGTGCCGTCGCGTACGCCGTCGTAGTGGCGGTAGCCGAGGTCGTGGATCACGCCGGGGCGGCTGGGGTGGTGCGACTGGAAGTCAGACATGGGTGGCACCTCCGTCGAGGAAGACGTCCTCGAGGTGGCGACGGTCGGGCTGGAGGCGCATCAGTCCGAGTCCCAGCTCGACGGCGACGTCGCGGATCAGGTCGTGGGCGGCGCCCTCGCCGGCCAGCTCGGGCGGCGGCGGGTCGATGGCGACCATCGCGCCACGCGGTCGGCAGACGAGGCCGCGCTGAGCGAGGGTCTCGCCGAGCAGGTCGCGCTCGGTCTCGGTGCCCACGACCTCGACGAGGAGGCCGCCGGTGCGCTCGAGGAAGTCGCCGGTCGCGCTGGAGCGCAGCAGGTGGCCGCCGTCGAGCACGATGACGTGGTCGCTGACCTGCTCGAGCTCGCCGAGCAGGTGTGAGGTGACCAGGACGGCGATGCCGAAGTCGCTGCCGATGCGCTCCACCAGTCGCAGCATGTCGTTGCGGGCGGCGGGGTCGAGGCCGTTGGTCGGCTCGTCGAGGAAGACCAGCTGCGGGTCGTGCGCGAGCGCCTGGGCGAGCTTGGCGCGCTGCTTCATGCCGGTGGAGTAGCCGCCCATCGGCCGGTAGCGCTCCTCGTCGAGGCCGACGTGGCGCAGCACGTCGGCCGACCGCTCGCGGGCCGCGGAGGCGCCGAGGCCCGACATCCGGGCCATGTGGACCACGAAGTCGCTCGCGCTGACGTCGGGGGGCAGACAGTCGTGCTCGGGCATGTAGCCGACGAGCCGGCGGATCTCCTGGCTCTCGTGCTCGATGTCGTGGCCCAGCACGAGCGCGTGCCCGCCGGTCGGCTCGAGCAGCCCCAGGAGGATCTTGATGAGAGTGGACTTGCCCGCGCCGTTGGCGCCGACCAGGCCGGTCACACCGGCGCCGACGTCGACCGTCAGGTCGGTGAGCGCGTGGACGCTCCCGTAGTGCTTCGTCAGGCCTGCAGTCGTGATGACTGGTGGGCGGCCGGTGATTTCCCCCGTCACGGCAGCCACGCTAGCGGTCGGCGCCGTCCGGGGGCATCAGGGACGTCCCCGAGGCGTGTGAGGATTCGGTGAAGGTGGCACTGCCACATTCCCCGGTTGGTCTGCCGGGTCCTTGGCAGTCCCGCCCGAGGCGGGCCCTAGGCTTGTCCCACAATCCCCGGTTGGTCTGCCGGCAGGGCCCGCCTGACTTTGAATCAGGACTAGCGACGATGGTTCGACTCCATCCCGGGGAGCTCTGGATCCTGCGGGCCCGGCGCGCGGAGCGGCCGCCGCGGACTCACTCACGACGGCGGGACCTTGGACCCTGCCGGGCGACAACAGGTGCGGCGAGACTCGGGGGCACAGACCTGAGGAGACCGCCATGCGTCACGCACCAGTCCCTCGCCCACCCGCGACCGTCCGGGTCCTGGTCGAGGATGTCCCCGAGCTCCAGGAACGCGTCCACGAGGCGGCATGCCGCGCCCGGGACTCCGGCTGCGCGGTGGAGCTCGTCGAGGGGGTCGTGGGCGAGCACGACCACCCGGCACGGGCACGCATGATCCGCTGCATGGATGCGGCTCTGGAGGTGGCCCGGCACGCCGCCCCGGGTGTCGACGTCCGGGTGGGGGTGCCGATCGAGCTACCACGCCCCCGGGGCGCGCCGTGACGGGTGTGCTCGAGGTCCAGGTCGTCCCGATCCCGTTGGCACGGCTGTCGCCCCTGCTGCCACCGGAGCGGGTCGAGCGGGTCGAGGAGTACGCCGCTGCCGCCCGACAGCTGCTCGCCGACCGCACCGTGTGGAACGTGAGCTCCACGGCGCGCGGAGGCGGCGTCGCGGAGATGCTGCACACCCTCGTGGCCTATGCCGCGGGAACGGGGGTCGAGGTCCGCTGGCTGGTCCTGACCGCGGACGCCGAGTTCTTCGACATCACCAAGCGGATCCACAACCGGCTGCACGGCGTCGCCGGTGACGGGGGTGCGCTCGACGCCGCCGCCAGGGCGACGTACGACGCCACGCTCGCGCGGCACGCCGGCGACATCGACGGCCTGGTCCGGCCGGGCGACGTCGTCCTCCTCCACGACCCGCAGACGGCCGGCCTCGCCCGGCACCTGCGGGACCGTGGCGTCCACGTCCTGTGGCGCTGCCACGTCGGACTGGACGAGCGCAACGAGTGGACGGAGCAGGCATGGGGCTTCCTGCGCGAGCTGGTCGAGCCCGCGCAGGCCTGCGTCTTCTCGCGGGCCGAGTTCGCCCCGGACTGGGTCGACCGGCAGTGGCTGCGGATCATCCCGCCGTCGCTCGACCCGTTCAGCCCCAAGAACGTCGACCTGCCCGACGAGGAGGTCGAGGCACTGGTGCACCGTGCGGGGCTCGTGCTCGAGGGCGCAGCCCTGCCGTTGGACGCGCCGATCGCCCTGCAGGTCAGCCGGTGGGACCGGCTCAAGGACATGGCCGGGGTCCTGGAGGCCTTCGCCGAGCACCTCGACGGGCTTCCGCCCGACGTCCACCTGGTGCTGGCAGGCCCGGAACCGCGAGGGGTGGCCGACGACCCCGAGGCGGACGAGGTGCTGGCGGACTGCCGCGACCGGTGGCGCCATCAACCCGTCCGGGCACGTCGGCGCAGCCACCTCGTGACCGTCCCGGCGGACGACCTCGACGAGAACGCACGGATCGTCAACGCCCTCCAGCGCCGGGCGACGGTCGTGGTCCAGAAGAGCCTCGCGGAGGGCTTCGGCCTCACCGTGACCGAACCGATGTGGAAGGGCAGGGCCGTCGTGGCCTCGGCCGTGGGCGGCATCCGGGACCAGGTCGAGCACGGCGTGAGCGGCCTCCTGCTCGACGACCCCCGCGACGGCGCCCAGCTGGCGTCGGCGCTGTCCGTGCTGCTCACCGATGCCGATCGGCGCGAGGCGATGGGACGTGCCGCCCACCTGCGCGTCCGGGACCGCTACCTGCCCGACCGGCACCTCATCGAGTACGTCGACCTCTTCGCGCGGCTCATCGACGGCGACCTGGCCTAGCGACCCGGGCGGGCCAGGAACGCGCGGTAGTCCGCGGCGCTGCGCCGCGGCGCCTCCACCATCGGCATGTGCCCGAGGTCGGGATAGGTGACGGTGCGGGCACCGGGGATGCCGTCGGCCCAGGTCCGCGCAGTGCTGGGGTGGACGAGCCGGTCCTTCTCGCCCCACATGACCAGGGTCGGCGCGGTGATCTCGCCGAGCCGGTCGTCCAGCGTCGCGACGCCGTGGAAGTCCTCGAAGATCTCGGCGAGCGCCCCGCGCCGGGCGACGTAGTCGGCCGCCACGGCCGAGCGCAGGAAGCCCGGCAGGAAGGGCGGTCGCGCCATGGTCATGGCGTAGAACGCCGGGAAGTCGGCCACGTCGTCGAGCAGGAACGGGTTGCGGCCCTGGCGGAACAGCTCCTCGGCCTCGCTCGGCTCGGGGGAGGCGACGCCCACGGCGTCGCTGAGCAGCAGCGACCGGACCCGGCCGGGGTGGTCGACGGCGACCGTGGCCGCGATGAAGCCGCCCATCGAGTTGCCGGCGACGTGGGCCCGGTCGATCCCGAGCCGGTCCAGCACGGCGACGACCCGGTCGGCCTGGGCGGGCGCGGAGTGCCCGATGCCGCTGGTGAAGCCGGAGGCCCCGTGGCCGGCGAGGTCGGGCACCAGCACCCGGTGGTCGCGCACCAGGTGCTTCGCGAAGCGCATCCACACCACGCGGTCGGCGGAGTAGCCGTGCAGCAGCACCACGACGGGTCCATCGGCGGGCCCTCCCTCGAAGACGGCCAGCGTGGTGTCGCCGGCGTCGACGAGGCGCTTGCGCAGGCCGTAGGCCCTGGCCTCGGCGCCGGTCGCGGCGGCGTACATCCGGCCCGCGAGCGCCGTACGCCGGCTCACTTCGCGCCCCGCGACCGCACGACGCCGGTGATCAGCCGCTGGTAGCCGGCCGGGGCGACGCGCGCCATCGCGTCGAAGACGCGGGCGTCGGGCCCGATGAGCACGCGCCGCTTGTTCTTCTGCACGGCACCCACGATGACGTCCGCCGCCTTGGCAGGAGTCGTGATGAAGGACTTCTCGAACTCCGTCGTCGCCGCCTCCGAGGGCTTGCCGGTGGCCCCGACGACGCTGGCGTCGACGCGCGCGGCGCGGGCGATGTTGGTCTTGATGCCGCCGGGGTGCACGCAGGTGGCGCTCACGCAGGACCGGGTCAGCTCGAGGTCCTGCCGCAGCGACTCGGTGAAGCCGCGTACGGCGTACTTGCTGGCGTTGTAGCCGCTCATCAGCGGCTGAGCCGTGAGGCCGAAGACGCTGGAGATGTTGACGACGTGGCCCGCGCCCGACGCCTCGAGGTGGGGGAGGAACGCCTTGGTGCCGTGGACGACGCCCCAGAAGTTCACGCCCATGATCCAGCGGTAGTCCTCGGTGGAGAGCGAGGCCACGGTGCCCGAAAGGGCGACGCCGGCGTTGTTGAAGACGAGGTTGGCGCGACCGTGGTCGGTCACGACGGCGTCGGCCCAGGCGAGCACCGCGGCCTCGTCGGCGACGTCCACGACGGCGGTGGTCACCGCACGGGCCCGTCCGGCGAGCAGCCGCTCGGTCTCGGCCAGGCCGGCGGCGTCGACGTCGGACAGCGCGAGGCGGCACCCCGCGTCGGCGAGTCGCCGGGCCAGGGCCCGGCCGATGCCGGATCCGGCGCCGGTGACCGCGGCGACCTTGTCGTCCAGGTCCTTCATGCGGGTGTCCTCTCGAGAGCGGGTGAGGTGATGACGTGGTGCTCGGGCCGGAAGCTCCGGGCCAGGCGGCGGAACGAGAACGAGAAGCCGGGGAACATCGCGACCACCCTGCCCGAGCGCGACCGGTACCACGACGTGCAGCCGCCGTCGTGCCACACGGTGCGCTCCATCTCGCGGTGGATGGCGGTGGTGTAGGCGTCCTCGGCCTCGGGCGTGACCTCGATGCTGGCGGCTCGCGCGGCGAGCACCTCCTCGATCGCCCGCATCAGGTAGTGCATCTGCGACTCGATCACGAAGATCGCGCTGGTGTGGCCGATGCCGGTGTTGGGCCCGGTGACGACGAAGAAGTTGGGGAACCCCGGGACCGTGGTGCCGAGGTAGGCACGGGGGTACTCGTGCCAGACGTCGGCCAGCGTGGTGCCGTCGCGCCCGCGCACCTCGTAGGGGATGAGGCCGTCGGTGGCGTCGTAGCCGGTCGAGAAGACGACGACGTCCAGGTCGAGGTGCTCCCCGGTCGCGGTGACGACGCCCGTCGCGTCGAAGCGGTCGATGCCGTCGGAGCGGTCGTGCAGCGTGGTGTTGGCTGCAGACAGTGCCGGATAGAGCGTGTCGGACAGGATGATCCGCTTGCACCCGATCGTGTAGTCGGGCGTGACCTGCGCGCGCAGCACCGGGTCGGGCACCTGGGCCTCGATGTGGCGCAGCGCCTCACGCTGGGCGACCTGCCGCAGCAGCCAGCGGTTGTGCTTGAAGCCGATGACGCGCGTCTCCAGCTTCCAGTAGATCCAGGTGCGCAGCGCCCGCTGCAGGGGACGCAGGCGCAGCAGCCGTCGCTGCAGCGGGGAGAAGACCCGGTCGGGGCGGGGGAGCACCCAGTGGGGGCTGCGCTGGAAGACGTGCAGCTCGCCCACCTCGGGCTGGATCGCGGGGATGACCTGGGCGGCGCTCGCGCCGGAGCCGATGACGGCGACCCGCCTGCCGGCGAGGTCGACGCCGTGGTCCCAGCCGTTGGTGTGGAAGGCCGCGCCCTCGAAGTCGTCGAGACCGGGGAAGGGAGGCACGACGGGGGTGCTGAGCGGGCCGGAGGCGTTGACGAGGAACCGCCCGCGGTGGACGTCCCCGGTCCTGGTCCGCACGGTCCACGCCTCGCCGTCCCACTCCGCACCCACGACCTCGGCGCCGAGCACCGTGCGATCGCGCAGGCCGTGGCTGTCGATGACGTGCTCGGTGTAGTCGCGCAGCTCCGCCTGCTCGGCGTACATCCGGGTCCAGGGGTAGGGCTCGGCGGCGATGGAGTAGAGGGGCGAGGGCACGTCGACGGCCGCGCCGGGGTAGGAGTTCTGGCACCAGGTGCCGCCCATGAAGTCGCGGCGCTCGAGGATGCGGAAGTCGGTGATGCCGCGCCGCAGCAGGTTCATCGCGGTCACCTGGCCGCCGAAGCCGCTGCCGATGACGAGCACGGTGACGGGGTGCTGCTGCATGGCGCCTCCGATCTGGAATCTGGGGTCGTCACATTAGGGTGAGGACGGTCGATTCCGCATCGACAGGTGACCCACGTCACGTGCCGGGGGGCGACTCCAGCAGCGCTGCGGAGGCGCCGGCGAGGAAGCGCGCGAGCGTGTCCGCGACGATCTCGCGGGCGGGGGAGAAGTCGGCGCTGACCCAGGTCATGACGGTGTGGCTGACGGCCCCGACGGCCGTGCTCGCCATCAGCTCCCGGGCCACGTCCGGCACGTCGTCGGCGCCCTCCTGCTCCGCGAGCACCCCGACCATCAGGTGGCCGAACGCCTGCATCCGCGACAGGTACGTCGCCTCCACCCGCGGGCTGATGCCCAGCACCTCGAACCACACCAGCCGGGCCAGGCGCGGGTCGGACTCGAGCGCGCCGAGGAAGGCGTCGAGACCGCGGTGCGCGAGGGCGAGCACGGGGTCGCCGCGGTCGCCGATCGCCGCGAGCGCGGCCTGCTCGAGCCGGGCGGTCGACTCCTCGTAGACGGCCAGCAGGAGGTCCTCGGTGGAGTCGAACTGCTCGTAGAAGTAGCGGTCGCTGACCCTGGCCTCGCGACAGAGCTGGCGCACGGTCGTCACGCGGTAGCCGGCGGTGCCGAAGAGCTCGAGCCCGGCGTCCAGCAGCTGCCGGCGCCGACGCGCCAGGCGGGCGGTCGCCGACTCCCCGCCGTAGGTCCGCCCGCTCACCTGGCCATTCGACCACAGCGGACCGGCCCGGGATCCGACGGTGACAGACTGCGGCCATGGACAACCTCACCGTCATCGTCCTCGCCGCCGGCGGCGGCACCCGCATGAAGTCGAAGACCATGAAGGTGCTGCACCCCATCGCCGGGCGCTCCATGATCGGCCACGTGCTGCGCGCCGTGCAGGCCGTGGAGCCGACCAGCGTCGTCGCGGTCGTGGGCCACCAGCGCGAGCAGGTGGGTCCGCACATCACCGGGCTGCTGCCGAGCGCGGTGCTGGCCGTCCAGGAGACGCAGGAGGGCACCGGGCACGCCGTACGCATCGCGATGGAGGCCTCGGGCACCACCACCGGGACGGTGATCGTCGCCGCGGGCGACACCCCGCTGCTGGAGGGTGACTCGCTGCGCGCGTTCGCGATCGAGCACGAGGCCGCCCAGCGCGCGGTGAGCATCCTGAGCGGCAAGGTGCCCAACCCGTTCGGCTACGGCCGCATCGTCCGCAACGACGAGGGCGACGTCGAGGCGATCGTGGAGGAGAAGGAGGCGACCCCCGAGCAGCGGGAGATCGACGAGATCAACTCCGGGATCCTGGCCTTCGACGCGGAGTTCCTGGTCTCGGCGCTGGCGCGGATCACCAACGACAACGCCAAGGGCGAGTACTACCTCACCGACGCCGTGGGCCTGGCACGCGAGGACGGCCTCACCGTCGGCGCCCACCTGATCGACGACGTGGCGCAGACCGAGGGCGCCAACGACCGCGCCCAGCTCGCCGACCTCGGCAAGGAGCTCAACCGCCGCATCGTGACGCGCTGGATGCAGGACGGCGTCACCGTCATGGATCCCGCCACCACGTGGATCGAGGCCGACGTGGTCCTCGAGCCGGACGTGACGATCCTGCCCGGCACCCACCTCCTCGGCGCGACCGTGGTGCGCGAGGACGCCGTGATCGGTCCCGACACCACGCTCAAGGACTGCGAGGTCGGGGTCGGCGCCCGCGTCGTCCGCACCCACGGCGAGCTCGCCGTGATCGGTGACGGCGCCTCCGTGGGCCCCTTCGCCTACCTCCGCCCCGGCACCCAGCTCGGCACCGGCGGCAAGATCGGCACGTTCGTGGAGACCAAGAACTCCCGGATCGGCGACGGCGCGAAGGTCCCGCACCTGTCCTACGTCGGCGACGCCGAGATCGGCGAGGGCACCAACATCGGCGCCGGCACGATCTTCGCCAACTACGACGGGGTGGCCAAGCACCGCACCGTCATCGGCCGCCACGCCAAGACCGGCTCCAACAACACCTTCGTCGCCCCGGTGTCGGTGGGCGACGGTGCGGGCACCGCGGGCGGGACCGTCGTACGCCGCAACGTGCCGGCCGGGGCGCTCGCCGTGAGCAGCAACCCGCAGCGCAACCTGGAGGGGTGGACGGAGGCCAAGCGGGCCGGCACGGCCCAGGCAGAGGCGGCGCGAACGGCCCGTGAACAGCAGGAGAAGTCCGACGGGTGACCCCGGGGTTGGGGATGGACCGGTCGGTGGGCGAGAATCTGGGCAGCACCTCCGAACGAGCCACCCCCGAAGCTGACGAGCCCAGCGAGGAGTCGCGTCGCGTGACCGGAATGAAGCGGACCACCGAGAAGAACTTGATGGTCTTCAGTGGTCGGGCGCACCCCGACCTGTCGCAGGAGGTCGTCGACCTCCTCGAGTGCGGACTCGTGCCGCAGAGCGCCTACGAGTTCGCCAACGGCGAGCTCTACGTCCGCTACGAGGAGTCGGTGCGGGGCTGTGACGCCTTCGTGATCCAGAGCCACACCGCTCCGATCAACGAGTGGATCATGGAGCACCTGATCATGGTCGACGCCCTCAAGCGGGCCTCGGCGAAGCGGATCACGGTGGTCATGCCCTTCTACGGCTACGCCCGCCAGGACAAGAAGCACCGCGGCCGCGAGCCGATCTCGGCGCGGCTCATGGCCGACCTCTTCAAGACCGCCGGCGCCGACCGGCTGATCACGGTCGACCTGCACGCCGACCAGATCCAGGGCTTCTTCGACGGCCCCGTCGACCACCTGATGGCACTGCCGATCCTCACCGACTACGTCAATGAGAAGTACGGCGACCAGCAGCTCGCCGTCGTCTCGCCGGACGCCGGCCGGATCAAGGTCGCCGAGCGCTGGTCGGCCCGCCTCGGCGGCGCCCCGCTGGCGTTCATCCACAAGACCCGCCGCACCGACGTGGCCAACGAGGTCGTCGCCAACCGCGTCGTCGGTGACGTGGCCGGCAAGATCTGCATCCTGACCGACGACATGATCGACACCGGCGGCACGATCGTGAAGGCCGCTGAGGCGTGCATGGCCGCCGGCGCCGCCGGCGTGATCATCGCGGCGACGCACCCGATCCTCTCCGACCCGGCGGTCGACCGGCTCAAGAACTCGATGGCGATGGAGGTCGTGGTCACCAACACGCTCCCGATCCCCTCGGAGAAGCAGTTCGACAAGCTGACCACGCTTTCGATCGCGCCGCTCATCGCGCGGGCGATCCGCGAGGTCTTCGAGGACGGGTCCGTCACCTCCATGTTCGACGGCCACGCCTGATCAGCGCCGCCCGGCACGCACGCTGGCTGCGTTGTCCGGGGCCGAGGCTCAGAGCGTGCGGTCGAGGTCGTCGAGCGCGTCGTTCCACGACCGCGCCAGCACGGTCGGCACCTCGCCGCCGGCCAGCGCCTCGGCGACCGCGGCGCGCAGCTCACGTCGTACGCCGACGGTGAGCGGCAGCACCGGGAAGGCGTCGCCGATAACGTCGCCCATCCCCTGGCCGGAGCGGCGGGCCAGCTCGAGGCCGTCGGTGACGTAGCGGGTGAGGTAGGGGCGGACCAGGTCGGCCTGCTCCCAGCCCCAGAAGCCGATGTCGACCGCGTGGAACTCGTGGCTGCCGAGCTCGCCACCCATCAGCCGCTCCCACATCTCGGCCTTGGCCTCGGGGGTGGGGACGGCGGCCCGCGCCATCAGCTCGGCGAGGTGCCCTGAGACGGACCGGTCGCGCGCGACCTCGTCGTCGATGTGCGAGGCGTCGCCGAGCTCGGCGAGCCGGTGGACCGCCGCCCACCGCACCGCCTGCTCGACGTCGTCGCGCCCGAGCAGCTCGACGAGCGGGGCCGGGTCGGTGCCGAAGCGCGCCAGCGTGCGGCTCGCGCTCGGTGCCAGCAGGGGATTGCCGCTGTCGACCGCGGCGCGGGCGATGTCGGCGACCACGGCGAGGAGACCGGCAACCTCAGCGGGCTCGGCGTACCTGCGGATCATCGATTGGGTCGGCGCGCTGAAGGACACCGGCCCGACCAGCCAGCGCATCATGCCCTCGAAGACCACCGGGTGCTCCTCGGGGCGCAGGTGCCGGTCGGCGAGATCGACGAGGTCGGCGATGGAGATGACCTGCGACTCGCAGAGGTCGACGGCGGTCCACCACAGCATCGCGCGGGTCAGGGGGGACTCGACCGACGAGAGCCCGGCCGTGATCGCGACCCACGACTGCTCGTCGGGACGGATCACCGCGAAGGTCTCGTCGCCGGAGTTGGGGACCACGACCCGACCGGTGAACTCCTCCAGCCGCACCGGCTCGTCACCGAGATGCACGTCCCGCGAGCCGACCAGCGCCATCGCGTCGTCGTACGCCGACACGGTGAGGCGGTGCGGCCGCGAGCCCTCACGGGTGAGCACGGGGACGTCGCCCTCTCGCGTCACCACCAGGGTGTCGAAGCCCGTCGTCCGCAGCCAGGCCTGCGCCCACGACCGGACGTCGAGGTCGGTCGCGGAGTCGAGCGAGTCGAGGAAGTCGGCGAGGTCGGCGTTGCCGAAGGCGTGGGAGGTCAGGTGCCGGTTGACGCCGGCGAGGAAGTCCTCCTCGCCCAGCCAGTGGCCCAGCTGCGCCAGGGTCGCGTTGCCCTTGGCGTAGGTGATCATGTCGAAGTTGGCGAAGGCGGTGTCGACGTCGACGATCTTCTCGGTGTCCTCCGCGATCGGGTGCGTCGAGCGGCGCCGGTCGGCGCGGTAGCCCATCGGCTTGCGGGTGATCGCGGCCGAGGTCCACGCGTCGGTGTAGCCGGCCGCGACGCCCGCGACGTCGTAGCCCATGAAGTCGGCGAACGACTCGTTGAGCCACGAGTCCTCCCACCACTTCATCGTGACCAGGTCGCCGAACCACATGTGCGCCATCTCGTGCGCGATGGTCGAGGCGAGCCACTCGCGCTCGAGCTCGGTCGGCGTGCCCTGGGTGAGCGCCTGGTCGCGGAAGACGACGCACCCGGGGAACTCCATGGCGCCCCAGTTGAGCCCGGGCGCGAAGACCTGCTGGTAGTCGGCGTAGGGATATTCGGGCTCGAAGACGGTCGTGTAGTGCTGGAAGCAGGCGCTGGTGATCCGCCTCAGCTCGTCGAAGTCGCGCCGCAGCTCAGGCTCCTGCGACGCCCGGGCGTGCCAGCCGAAGGGCAGCGTGCCGCCCGGTGCGGGGGCGTAGGGCTCGTCCCAGGTCAGCGAGACCCAGGGGCCGCCGACGAGCGTGAAGAGGTAGGACGAGAAGGGCGGCGTCTTCTCGAAGGTCCACGTGTCGCCCTCCCGGCCGGCGAGCGTGCCGTTGGCCAGCACCGTCCAGTGCGTCGGCGCGGTCACGGACAGCGCGAACGTCGACTTGATGTCGGGCTGGTCGAAGCAGGGGATGACCTTCTGGGTGATGTCCATCGAGGTGTGCGCGCAGACGTAGCGCTCGCCGTCGGCGGGGTCCACGGTGACCGTCATCCCGTCACCGTCGGTGACGTAGGGCATCCGCGCGGTGACCCGCACCTCGTTGTGCTCGGCGAGGTCGGGCAGCGCGATGCGGCCGTCGGCGTACGCCGCCGGCTCGCCGTCGAGGGTGACGTCGGTGCCGCCGTTGAGCTCGAGGAACGACGAGGCGCCGGGCTCGGTGCAGCGGAAGGAGATCGTCGCCTCGACCCCGAAGTCCTCGGTGGAGGTGAGGTCGAGGTGCAGCTCGGTGTGGACGTCGGTCAGCAGGACGGCGCGCTCGCGCGCCTCGGGCAGCATCAGGGGCACCCGGCCACCCTAGGGGCAGGCTCCGTCGCACGACGCCCGCGTACGCGCCCGCCAAATGAGGGGCCCTCGGCCGTCGTCGGTCGGTAACGTGCCGCGAGTGCCGCCGTCCCAGGACCTCTCCGCCGTGGTGGCGCGCGACCTGCGCCGCACCTTCAGGACCAAGCAGGGGGTGCTCCGCCCGCAGCGCAAGACCGTCGAGGCGGTGAAGGGCGTCAGCTTCGAGATCGCTCCGGGAGAGCTCTTCGGCCTGCTCGGTCCCAACGGCGCCGGCAAGACCACCACGATCAAGATGCTCATCACCCTGCTCCTCCCGACGTCGGGCAGTGCGAGCGTGCTCGGCCACGACGTGGTCGCCGACGTGCGTGAGGTGCGCAGCCGGATCGGCTACGTCTTCGGCGGCGACCGTGGGCTCTACGAACGGCTCAGCGGCCTCGACAACCTGCGCTACTTCTCCGAGCTCTACGGCGTGCCGGCGCGCGAGCAGAAGGCGCGCATCGGCGGCCTGCTGGAGCTCGTGGGGCTGACCGGCCGCGAGGGCGAGAAGGTCGAGGGCTACTCCCGCGGCATGCGGCAGCGGCTGCACATCGCCCGCGGCCTGCTGCACGACCCCGACGTGTTCTTCCTCGACGAGCCCTCCATCGGCATCGACCCCGTCGGGGCCCGCGAGCTGCGTGCGACGATCGCGGGTCTGCGCGAGCAGGGCAAGACCGTGCTGCTGACCACGCACTACATGTTCGAGGCCGACGAGCTGTGTGACCGGATCGCGGTGATCAGGTCGGGCGAGCTCGTCGCCGAGGGCACGCCCGCCGAGCTCAAGACCCTCGTCAGCTCCGGACGGGTCGTCGAGGTCGAGACGTTCGGCGTGCCCGACGAGGCGCTCGCCGCCGTCGGGTCCGTCGCCGGCGTCCGCTCGGTCAACGTCGAGGAGCGCGGTCAGTCGCAGGTGCTGGTCGTCGCGTGCGAGCCCGGCGTCGAGGTCACCGGTGCCGTGCTCGGCCGGCTCGGCGACGTACGCGTCGGGCGGGTCAGCCACCGCGACCCCACCCTCGAGGACGCCTACGTCGAGCTGGTCACCAGATGAGCCGCCTCCGGCAGCTCTGGGTCTGCTACCAGCTCCAGCTCAAGATCCTGGTGTTCTCGCCCTTCGAGGGCTTCCTCGCGGTCTTCTTCCCGCTGATGTTCGCCACCGCCGCACTGCTCGTCTACCAGGTCGACGGCGACCCCGAGGCGATGCTGTACGCCGGCATCGGCGCCGCGGCGATGGGGATCTGGACCTCGCAGACCGTGAGCGCCAGCACCCTCGTCCAGCGCGAGCGGTGGGCGGGGACGCTCGAGCTGGTGGTCGCCGCCCCGACGCCCTTCGCGCTCGTGCTGCTGCCCATCACCTTCGCGATGGCCACCATCGGCCTCTACAGCGTGGTGGCCACCGTGCTGTGGGACTGGTGGGTCTTCGACGTCCCGCTCCGCGTCGAGAACTGGCCGCTGTTCGTCGTGGCGATCCTGATGGCCACCGTCACGATCGCGCTGTTCGGCTTCCTCCTGTCCGTGACCGCCGTGCGCTACCGCACCTCGTGGGCGCTCGGCGCGGCCCTCGAGTACCCCGGCTGGCTGCTGTGCGGCTTCGTGATCCCCCTCGACCTCCTGCCCGACGCGCTGCGCCCGCTGTCGTGGGCGCTCGCCCCGACCTGGGCGGTCGAGGCGATGCGGGCCGCGGCCGCGGGGGAGAGCCCGTGGCTGAATCTGGCGATCTGCGCGGCGGTGGGGCTGGTCTACGCCGCGATCGCCGGCTGGCTCGGCGTACGCCTCATCGACTCGGCCCGGCGCAACGCGACGCTGGCGCTGACGTGAGGGCCGCGGGATGACGAGCGCGCGCATCTTCTTCATCGGCGGGCTGATGAGCTATCGCGCGATGTTCGGGTGGATGAACCCGTGGATCTTCGTCCCGGCACTGCTGGTCTCGCCGGTCTGCCAGATCCTGCTGTTCGCCTACATCGGTCGCGCGGCGGGGGTGGGTGACGACCGGTTCTACATCATCGGCAACGCCCTCAACTACGCGGCGATCCCGTGCCTGTTCGCGATGTCGTCGACGATCGCGGGGGAGCGCTACTCCCAGACCCTGGGGCTCGTGCTGACGACGCCGGCGCGACGGATCCCGCTGTTCCTCGGGCGGGCGATGCCGGTGATCGCCAACGGCTGGTTCGTCGCGATGTTCGGCGTCGTCGTCGGCACCCTGCTCCTCGGCGCCGACGTCCCGGGGAACGCATGGCTGCCGATGGCACTCGTGGTCGCCGTCGGCTCGCTCGCCTCGACCGGGCTCGGGCTGGTCATGGGCGCGATCAACCTCGTCTACCGGGAGGGTGCGACCCTCGGCAACGTCTTCTTCCTCGTCCTGCTCGTCTTCACCGGCACCAACGTCGCGCTCGACGACCTCCCGGGCTGGATGGCCGCGGTCGGCCGCTGCCTGCCGCTGACGCACGCCATCGAGGCGACCCGGATGCTCGCCGAGGGGGCGGCCTGGGGTGCGGTGTCGGGGCTGGTGCTGACCGAGCTGCTCATCGGGCTGGCCTACCTCGCGGTGGGCATGGCGGCGATCCGGCTCTTCGAGCAGCTGAGCCGCTCCGGTGCCACCCTCGACAAGATCTGAGGATTCGACCCGGCCCACGGCGCGGGTCTAGAGTTCACGGGTTGCCTCGGCGAGGGAGCCCATCGAACGACGGGGACTCCGTGATCGACTGGGCCGGCCGTCCACACTGCGCCGCGCTCACGATCCGGAGCGCGGCGTTCGTCGTCTCCGGAGCGCCGAGCCCCAGATCCTCAGGCCCCGCCGGGCCTGACCCAGACCCCGACAGATGGAGAACAGCATGTCTGCCCCCGAGAAGATCGTCGCCGAGGCCCGCACCGAGTTCGGCAAGGGTGCCGCCCGCCGCATCCGCCGCGACAACAAGATCCCTGCCGTCATCTACGGCCACGGCAACGACCCGATCCACGTGATCCTGCCCGGCCACCAGACGATGATGGCCCTCAAGCACGGTGGCGCCAACGCGCTCCTCGCGCTCGACGTCGACGGCTCCGAGCAGCTCGCGCTGACCAAGGACGTCCAGGTCGACCCGATCCGCCGCGTCATCGAGCACCTCGACTTCGTCGCCGTCATTCGCGGCGAGAAGGTCACCGTCGACGTCCCGATCCACGTCGTGGGCGACGCCGCTCCCGAGACCCTGGTCGTCAACGAGAACACCGTGGTCTCCGTCGAGGCCGAGGCCACGCACATCCCCGAGTTCTTCGAGGTCTCCGTCGCGGGCGCCGTCGCCGGCACCCAGATCCTCGCCAAGGACCTGGACCTCCCGTCGGGCACCACGCTGCTCGCCGACGAGGAGCTGCTCATCGTCAACGTGACCGAGCAGATCTCCGCCGAGGCCCTCGAGGCCGAGCTGGAGGAGGCCGAGGCCGAGGCCGGCATCGAGCACGACGTCTCCGATGCCGAGATCGCCGACGCGCAGGTCGAGGCCAAGGCCGAGGACGCTGCCATCGAGGCCGAGGGCACCGACTCCGAGTGACCCCCGCCGAGTCGGCGCGTCTGCCCACGATCCGTGGGCGGGTGCGCCGACTCGTCGCATTTCTGCGGCGCACCCGCGCCGACCCGACGGCTTGGGAGGATGGACACATGGCGGGCACTGACGACGGGGTGTGGCTGGTGGTCGGCCTCGGCAACCCCGGTCCGGCCTATGCCGGGCACCGCCACAACATCGGCTACCTCGTCACCGACGAGCTGGCGAGCCGGATGGGAAGCTCCTTCCGCAGCCACAAGTCCGGCCGGGCCGACGTCGTCGAGGGCCGTCTCGCCCTCGGCGGTCCCCGCGTGGTGCTGGCCCGCGGCCGCGGCTACATGAACGAGTCCGGCGGGCCGGTCAAGGCGCTGGCCTCGTTCTACAAGGTCGAGCCCGACCACGTGATCGCCATCCACGACGAGCTCGACATCGCTTTCGGCGCCCTCCGCATCAAGTTCGGCGGTGGCGACAACGGCCACAACGGCCTCAAGTCGATGCGCTCGTCCTTCGGCACCGGCGACTTCTACCGCGTGCGGGCCGGCATCGGCCGCCCGTCGGGACGCCAGGACGTCGCCGACTTCGTGCTCTCCAACTACTCCACGGTCGAGCGCAAGGAGCTGCCGTTCCAGGTCTCCGACGCCGCCGACGCGGTCGAGTCGCTGATCTCCGACGGCCTGGAGAAGACCCAGCAGCGCTTCAACTCCTGAGTCCCGCACCTGCCGCACCCGCGGGTCGAAGACGCCGGTGGGTTTTCCCCCGTTTGGGCCACGCCCGGCCCCTGACCGACGCCCTAGCGTCGGAGGTCCCCGGCGGTGAGGAGCACCCGATGGCGACGCGACAGCTGGTCCGCGCGCCCGCACCGCCGGGCCGCCCGCGCCGGCGACGCGTACGCGTGGTGCTGGGGACCGTCGCGGTCCTGGGCCTGCTGGTCGTCGCGGGCGTCGTCGCGGTCGGGCTGCGCCTGGAGGCGCGCCTGGACCGCATCGACGGCGCCTTCGCCAGCCTCGCCCAGCGTCCCGCCGGCGCACCGGGGGAGACGATCCTGATGGTCGGCACCCGGCCCGGTGGCAGCGGGGACGTGGACTGGCTGCCGGGGTCGCAGTCGATCGACTCGGTGATGCTGGTCGAGCTGGACCCGCGAGGAACGCTCGGGTCGGTCGAGTCCCTGCCGCTCGGCGCCTTCACCGCGGCCGACGCGTCCGCGCGCCCCGACCGGGCCGTCGCCGAGGCCGAGTCCCGGACGGGTCGACGCGTCGACCACCTGCTCGCCCTCGACTGGCGGGCCCTCGCGCAGCTGGCGGCCGACAACGACCTGGCGGCGACCTACCGCTACGGGTCGGCGCCCGCCGTCCAGCTCGACTACCTGCAGCAGGTCATGGAGGGCACCCTGCACGCCGAGTTCCGCAAGCACCCTCTCGACCTGCACCGAGCGCTCAGCACGGTGGCCTCCGGTGCTGCCGTCGACGAGGAGTGGTCCCCCCTCGAGATGGCCCGGCTGATGCTCCACCTGCGCAACCTCCGCACCCAGGACATCGGGTTCTCGGTGGCCCGGTCGAGCGTGGCACTCCCCAAAATGGGCGAAACCACCCGAGCGCGGCCCGCGCCGGGCCCCGCACTCCCCATGATCTGAGCGTGCCGGCCGTTCTGCCGGGCACGCGACTTGGGGGAGTTGGGGATGGCCGTTGCCAGCGTCATCATTCCGGCGCACAACGAGGCGGCCACGATCGGTCGCAACCTGCGTGCGCTGCGCGAGGGCACCCGCGGGGACGACCTGGACGTGGTCGTGGTCTGCAACGGCTGCACCGACCAGACCGCCGAGGTCGCCCGCCTGGCCGACCCGCTCGCACGGGTCATCGAGATCCAGCAGCCGTCCAAGGCCGAGGCCGTCCGGGTGGGCAACACCGCCACCGACGTGTTCCCCCGGGTCCACCTCGACGCCGACATCGAGCTCCACGGCAGCGCCGTGATGCAGCTCCTCGAGCCGATCACCCGCGACCACGTCCTGGCGACCGCGCCGCGGCGCGACGTGCCCCGGGCCGGCTGCTCGCGCTGGGTGCGCTGGTACTACGACGTCTGGGAGTCGCTGCCGCAGGTGGAGTCCGGGCTCTTCGGACGGGGCGTGGTCGTCCTGTCCGAGCAGGCCCAGGCGCGGGTCACCGCCCTGCCGCGGATGATGAGCGACGACCTCGGCATGTCCGACTCGTTCGGGACCGACGAGCGACGCGTCGTCGCCGACGCCGTCGCCGTCGTCCACCCGCCGCGCACCGTGCGCGACCTGGTCCGCCGCCGGATCCGGGTCGCCACCGGCAACGCCCAGGCCGCCCGGCTCGGCGTACGCCGACCGGCCTCGCGCACCAGCGTGCGCACCCTCCTCGGCCTGGCCGTCAGCCGCCCCGGGCTCGCCCTCCGGCTCCCGGTCTTCGTCGCGGTCCACCTGGCCGCGCAGGCCGGCGCCCGACGGGCCCTGCGGTCCGGAGACTTCACCACCTGGCAACGAGACGAAAGCTCACGAACATGACAACGATGTCCCGCCCGCCCACCCGCAGGGGAGCCGACACCGTCGTCGCCCCCACAGCGTCCATCGAGGACGGCGCCCGCGTCGGCCCCGGCGCCCAGGTGTGGGACCAGTGCGTGGTCCGCACCGGCGCCGAGGTGGGTGCCGACACGATCCTGGGTCGCGGCGTCTACGTCGGCCCCGGCGCCCGGATCGGCGAGCGCTGCAAGGTCCAGAACCAGGCGCTGGTCTACGAGCCGGCCGTCCTCGAGGACGGCGTCTTCATCGGCCCCGCCGTCGTGCTCACCAACGACACCTACCCCCGGGCGGTGACGCCCGACGGGCGGCTCAAGGGGGCCGAGGACTGGGAGGCGGTCGGGGTGACCGTCCGCGAGGGAGCGGCCGTCGGGGCGCGCGCGGTCTGCGTGGCGCCGGTGACCATCGGACGCTGGGCCAGCGTCGGCGCCGGGTCCGTCGTGACCCGGGACGTGCCCGACCACGCCCTCGTCGTGGGGAGCCCTGCCCGCCAGGTCGGATGGGTCGGTCGCAGCGGCGTACCCCTCGTCTCCGACTCGCACGACCGATGGATCTGCCCGAGGTCGGGCGAGGTCTACGTGGAGACCCACGGACGACTGGAGGAGGCGCGATGAGCACCGACCCGAGCAGCACGCCGGGCACCACCCCGAGCACCCGGCTGGGCATCGCCGTGATCGGCGCGGGCTACTGGGGACCCAACCTGGTCCGCAACTTCGGCGGCTCGCCGCACTGGGACCTCCGGATGGTCTGCGACCTCGACCTCGACCGGGCGCGGCAGGTCGCCGGTCCCCACGTCGAGGTGACCGACAGCCTGGAGAGGGTGCTCGACGACCCGGACATCACCGCGGTCGCGATCGCCACCCCGGCACGCACGCACCACGGACTCGCGCTCCAGGCGCTCCGCGCCGGCAAGCACGTGCTGGTGGAGAAGCCGCTGGCCGACAGCGTGGCCAACGGGCGGGCCATGGTCGACCTGGCCGAGGAGCAGGGTCTCGTCCTGATGACCGACCACACCTACTGCTACACCCCCGCGGTCCAGAAGATGCGCGACCTCGTGGTCAGCGGTGAGCTGGGCCAGGTGCACTTCATCGACTCGGTGCGCATCAACCTCGGCCTGATCCAGCCGGACATCGACGTCCTGTGGGACCTCGCGCCGCACGACCTCGCGATCCTCGACTTCGTGCTGCCCGGAGGGCTGCCCACGGTCGGCATCGGCGCCACGGGTGCCGACCCCATCGGCGCCGGCAGGGCGTGCGTCGGCCACCTGACGCTGCCCCTGCCCGACAACGGCCTGGCCCACGTGCACGTCAACTGGCTCAGCCCCACCAAGATCCGCCAGATGGTGATCGGCGGCTCGCGCCGCACCCTCGTCTGGGACGACCTCAACCCCCAGCAGCGGCTGAGCATCTACGACCGCGGCGTCGACCTGGCCCGTACGTCGGTGGGCAGCACCGACCGCGCCGCCTCGTCGGTCTCCTACCGGCTGGGCGACACCTGGTCACCGGCCCTGCCCGAGCGGGAGGCGCTGGGCTCGATGGTCGGAGAGTTCGCGGCCGCGATCCGCGAGGGACGCCCGGCGCTCACCGACGGACGGTCCGGCCTGCGGGTGCTCGAGGTGCTGGAGCAGGCCTCGCGGCGCCTCTCCGACTCGTCGCACGCGCCGGCCGTCGACGCCCACCCGGTGCCGGCGGGACCCCCACCGGTGCCCCGCCCGACCGTCGCCGAGCCGGTCCTCGAGGTCGTCCGATGACCGCGCTCGCCGGGGCCACCGCCCTCGTGACCGGCGGCGCCGGCACCATCGGCTCGACGCTCGTCGACCAGCTCCTCGAGGCCGACGTCGCCCGGATCGTGGTGCTCGACAACCTGGTGCGGGGGCGGGAGGCCAACCTCGAGGACGCCCTCGCCGGCGACCGGGTCGAGCTCGTGCGCGGCGACATCCGCGACCGCGACCTCGTCCACGACCTGACCCGCGGCTGCGACCTGGTGTTCCACCAGGCCGCCATCCGGATCACCCAGTGCGCGGAGGAGCCGCGGCTCGCCCTCGAGGTGCTCGTCGACGGGACGTTCAACGTCCTCGAGGCGGCGGCGGACGCCGGCGTCGACAAGGTGGTCGCCGCCTCGTCCGCGTCCGTCTACGGACTGGCCGAGCAGTTCCCCACGCCGGAGTCCCAGCACCCCTACGCCAACGACACCTTCTACGGCGCGGCGAAGACCTTCAACGAGGGCATGCTCCGCAGCTTCCGGGCGATGAGGGGCCTGGACTACGTCGCGTTGCGCTACTTCAACGTCTACGGACCGCGGATGGACGTGCACGGCCTCTACACCGAGGTGCTGGTGCGGTGGATGGAGCGGATCGACGACGGTCGACCTCCGCTGATCTTCGGCGACGGACGACAGACGATGGACTTCGTCTTCACCTCCGACATCGCCCGCGCCAACGTGCTGGCCGCCGCCTCTCCGGTGGTGCAGGGCGTCTACAACGTCGCCCGCGGCGAGGAGACCAGCCTGCTCGACCTGGCCCGGACGCTGCTCCACGTCATGGGCTCGGACCTGTCGGTGGAGCACGGGCCCGAGCGCGGCGTCAACGGCGTCGTACGCCGCCTGGCCGACACCTGCGCCGCCGAGCGCGACCTCGGCTTCGTCGCCCGCACGGGACTGGAGGAGGGCCTCCGCGACCTGGTCGAGTGGTGGCGCCCGCTGCGCGAGGAGATCTCCGCCGGACGGCCCGAGGCGGCGGTGGCGCGATGAGCCTCGACCAGCAGCTCTCCCGCATCAACGTGATGCAGCCCTGGCTCGGCGAGGAGGAGGTCGCCGCCGTGTCCGAGGTGCTGCGCTCCGGCTGGGTCGCCCAGGGCCCCCGCGTCGCCGCCTTCGAGGCGGCGTTCGCCGAGTCCCAGCAGGCGGCCCACGCCGTGGCGGTCAGCAACTGCACGACGGCGCTGCAGCTGGCGCTCGTGGTGGCCGGGGTCGGACCCGGCGACGAGGTCGTGGTGCCGTCGTTCTCCTTCGTGGCCACCGCCAACGCCCCGACGTACGTCGGTGCCACGCCGGTGTTCGCCGACGTCGACGAGACGACCGGCAACCTGACCCCCGCCACCATCGCCACAGTGGTCACCGCCCGGACGCGGGCGGTGATCGCTGTGGACCAGGGCGGCGTGCCGCTCGACCTGCGGGCCGTCCGGGCCTGGTGCGACCCCCTCGGCATCACGGTGATCGAGGACGCCGCGTGCGCGGCGGGATCCACCGCCCACGGTCGTCCCGTCGGCGCGGGCGCCGACATCGCCGCGTGGTCCTTCCACCCCCGCAAGCTGTTGACGACCGGCGAGGGCGGCATGCTCACCACGTCGCGGGCCGACTGGGCCGACCGGGCCCGGCGCCTGCGCGAGCACGCCATGAGCGTCTCCGCCGCCGACCGTCACGCGAGCGTGCTGGCGCCGCCGGAGTCCTACGCCGAGATCGGCTTCAACTTCCGGATGACCGACCTGCAGGCCGCCGTCGGCCTGGTCCAGCTCGGCCGCCTCCCCGCGATGGTGGCCCGCCGACGTGAGCTCGCCGCGACCTACGCGCAGGCCGTGGCCGACCTGCCCGGACTGCGGATGGTCGCCGACCCGGAGTGGGGCACGACCAACTTCCAGTCCTGCTGGCTCGAGGTGCTGCCCGACCACCCGCTGGACCGCGAGGAGATGATGGTGCACCTCGCCGAGGCCGGCATCTCCGCCCGGCGCGGCATCATGGCGGCCCACCGCCAGCCGGCGCACGCGGACCGCGACCACGTGCCGCTCCCGGTCACGGAGCGGCTCACCGACCGCACCCTGATCCTGCCGCTGTTCCACCAGATGACCGACTCCGAGCAGGCGCGCGTCTGCGACGCCCTCAGCACCGCGTGGCGACCGTGACCGGCCTGCTGCTCGTGGGGGCCAGCGGCCTGGCGCGCGAGGCCACCTCCGTGGCGGTGATGATGCGGCACGGAGGCCCGGTCAACATCGTGGACGACAACCCCGCGACCTGGGGCACGCTGCACGGCCTCACCCCGGTGCTCGGGTCCGTCGACCTGGTCCCCGACATCGTCGACCACGACGTCGTGCTCGCGCTGGGCAAGGGCCGCTTCCGCCGCCGGGTCGCCGTACGCCTCGACATGCTCGGGGTGGACGCAGCCCGCTACACGTCCGTCGTCCACCCGCGCGTCGTGCTGCCCGGCAGCTGCTCCATCGGCGTCGGCTCGATCGTGCTGGACGGGGTCGTGCTCACCGCCGACGTCGAGGTCGGGCGGCACGTCGTGCTGATGCCGCAGGTCGCGCTGACCCACGGCTGCACCGTGCACGACTTCGCGACCATCTGCGCGGGCGTGTCCCTCGGCGGTGACGTCGAGATCGGCGAGGCCGCCTACCTCGGGATGAACTCCAGCGTGCGCGAGGGCGTGCGCGTCGGGGCCGACGCCACGCTCGGCATGGGGTCCGTGCTCCTCGAAGACCTGCCGCCCGGGGAGACCTGGGCCGGCGTACCTGCTCGACCCATCCGGATCGGAGTCCACGCATGACAAGCATCCCCTTCGTCGACCTCGCCTCGCAGCACGCGGAGGTCGCGGCGGAGGTGGAGGCCGGCATCGCTGCCGTCTTCGCCGCGACCGCCTTCGTCGACGGCCCGCCGGTGGCGGACTTCGAGCACCAGTACGCCGAGTTCGTCGGCGTCGAGCACTGCGTCGGCGTCGCCAACGGCACCGACGCCCTCGAGCTCGCCCTGCGCGCGGCGGGTGTCGGACCCGGTGGCGAGGTCGTCATCCCCGCCAACACCTTCGTCGCGACGGCGGAGGCGGTCTCGCGGATCGGCGCCGTGCCGGTGCCGGTGGACGTCGACGACCAGCGCCTGCTCCTCGACCCGGCGGCCGTGGAGGTGGCGATCACCGACCGCACCCAGGCCGTGGTCGCGGTCCACCTGTTCGGCCAGCTGGCGCCGATGGACCGGCTCGCAGAGGTGTGTGAGGCAGCAGGCGTCGCGCTCGTGGAGGACGCCGCGCAGTCGCAGGGCGCCCGGCACGCCGGGCGCGGCTCCGGGGGACTGGCGCTCGTCGGGGCGACCAGCTTCTACCCCGGCAAGAATCTCGGTGCGGCCGGCGACGCCGGCGCCGTCACGACCGACGACGCGACGATCGCCGCCGAGCTCCGCCGACTGCGCAACCACGGCTCCTCGGTCCGCTACGTGCACGACGTGATCGGGATGAACTCCCGTCTCGACACCATCCAGGCGGTCTACCTGCGGGCCAAGCTCGACCGGCTGGAGAAGTGGAACGAGCTCCGCGTCCGCGCGGCCGCCCGCTACGACAGCCTCCTCACCGACGTCGGCGGCGTACGACGTCCGCTGCTGGGGGCCGAGGGTGAGCACGTCTGGCACCTCTACGTCGTGCGGGTCGCCGAGCGCGACCGGGTCCTGGCCGAGCTCGGCCGGGCGGGCGTGGGCGCCGGGATCCACTACCCCTACCCGGTGCACCGCACGGGCGCCTACGCGCACCTGGGTCTCGGGCCGGGCACCGCGCCGGTGGCCGAGGCGGCGGCGGAGGAGATCCTCTCGCTGCCGATGCACCCGCACCTGACCGAGGCCATGCAGGACCGCGTCGTCGACGTGCTCGCCGCCGCGGTCGAGGCACACCCCGAGAGGAACCACGCATGACCACCCTGCTCGTGGCCAACGACGGCGGCCACCTCATGCAGCTCCACACGCTCCGCCCCCGCCTCGGCGTCGGCGACGACGTCGTCTGGGTGACCGTGCGGACTCCCCAGACCGAGTCGATGCTCGCCGGCGAGCAGGTCCACTGGATGCTGCCGTGCCCGCCCCGTGATGGGGCGGCCGTCGCCCGCAACGCCCTCGCGGCCCGCACGCTGTTCCGCGAGCACGACGTACGTCTCGTGGTCAGCACCGGCGCCGCCCTCGCGCTCGCGGTGCTCCCGCAGGCGCGCCTGCGCGGCATCGAGACGGTCTACATCGAGAGCGCCACGCGGCGCGACAAGCCGTCGCTGTCCGGGCGGGCCATGGCCGCCATGCCGGGCATCACCACGTTCAGCCAGTCCAGCGACCTCGACAAGGGGTCGTGGCACTACCTCGCGTCCCCGTGGGACCTCTACGACGTGACCCCGACGGCCCGGCCCTCGATCCGGTCGATGGTCGTCAGCCTCGGGACCCAGGAGGACTACGGCTTCCGGCGACTCCTCGAGCGCCTGGTGCCGCTCGTGCCGTCGGGCACCCAGGTGCTCTGGCAGACGGGCTGCACCGACACGACCGGCCTCGGCATCGACGGCCGGGCGCGGGTCCCCGCGGAGGAGATGCGCACAGCGATCCGCGACGCCGATGTCGTGGTCGCCCACGCCGGCACCGGCATCGCGCTGATGGCGCTGGAGAACGGCAAGTTCCCGGTCCTGGTGCCGCGCCGCGCCAAGCACGGCGAGCACGTCGACGACCACCAGCTGACGATCGCGCTGGACCTCGCGCTGCGCGACCTGTGCATCTCGCGGGACGCCGACAGCCTCAAGGAGCGGGACCTCGTCGCGGCAGCGAGCCACCGGGTCTCCAAGGTCACCGACCCTCCGCCGCTGCTGATCAGCGGCGTACGCGTCCCGCGCCAGCGGGGCGTGGCAGCCGCGGCAGCGGTGGTGGCGGCCGTAGACGCATGACAGGCCCCGCGCACCGAATTGTGGGGATATCGACCGACGGCCGACTCCCGGCCGGGGTGAGCGCGACCAAGATCAGTCCGTGACGTCAGTCGCGCGTCGAAGGGTGGGGTGGGCATGACCAGCACAGGTTCGGTTCGAGGTGTGCGCAGGACACGATCGTGGGGTGCGAGGGCCTCCGCCCTCCTCCTCGTGGCGGCGCTCAACGCGCTGGCCGGTCCGGCGCTCCTGGGTGGGCCCACACCCGCGAACGCCGCTGACCCGTGTGCAGCCGGCGGCAACAAGGTCGCCTGCGAGAACTCCAAGCCCGGCACCGACGCTGAGATCTGGGACATCGAGGGTGCCGGCTCCGACTCCATCCAGGGATTCTCCACCGACATCTCGGTCAACGTCGGCCAGCGGATCGACTTCAAGATCAAGACGGTCGCGACGTCCTACACCATCGACATCTACCGGATCGGCTACTACCAGGGCCTCGGTGCCCGCAAGATCGCCTCGGTGACGCCCAGCGCGTCCCTTCCGCAGAGCCAGCCCAACTGCATCACCGACATCGCCACCGAGCTCTACGACTGCGGCAACTGGGCGGTCTCGGCATCGTGGAACGTCCCGTCCACGGCGGTGTCGGGCGTGTACGTCGCTCTGCTCAAGCGGAGCAACGGCGACGCCAGCCACATCACGTTCGTCGTGCGTGACGACGCGAGCACGTCCGCCGTGGTCTTCCAGACGTCGGACCCGACGTGGCAGGCCTACAACACCTACGGTGGCTCGGACTTCTACCAGGGCGGCGCCAACGGGCGTGCCTACAAGGTGTCCTACAACCGCCCGGTCACGACGCGTGGGGACAACGGCGGTCGTGACGCTTTCTTCTCCGCCGAGTACCCGATGGTCCGGTTCCTCGAGCAGAACGGCTACGACGTCAGCTACATCGCGGGCGTCGACACCGACCGCCGGGGCAACCTGCTGACCAACCACAAGGTCTTCCTCTCGGTCGGCCATGACGAGTACTGGAGCGGGGCGCAGCGGGCCAATGTCGAGGCGGCCCGCGCGGCTGGGGTGAACCTGCAGTTCCTCAGCGGCAACGAGGTCTACTGGCGCACCCGCTACGAGCCGTCCCTGGACAGCAGCCACACGGCCTACCGCACGCTCGTCTCCTACAAGGAGACGTGGGCGAACGCCAAGATCGACCCGTCGCCCCAGTCGACGTCGACGTGGCGCGACCCGAGGCTCGCGCCCAGCAGCCAGGGGGGCGGTCGACCCGAGAACAACCTGACCGGCACCGCCTACATCTCCAACTTCAGCGAGCTGCCCATCACCGTGAGCTCGGAGGAGGGCAAGCTGCGCATGTGGCGCAACACCTCCCTCGCGTCCCTTCCTGCCGGCTCGAAGGCAGCGCTGTCCGATGCGACCATCGGCTACGAGTCCAACGAGGACCTCGACAACGGTCACAGACCTGCCGGCCTGATCAGGATGTCGACCACGATCGGCGACGTCCCGCAGGTCCTCCAGGACTTCGGCAACGTGACGCTGCCCGGGCAGACCGAGCACCACATCACCCTCTACAAGGCGGCCAGTGGTGCCCTTGTGTTCAGCGCGGGCACGATCCAGTGGTCGTGGGGGCTCGACGACACGCACGACCGGGTCGGCGGCCCTGCCGACGCCCGGATGCGGCAGTTCCAGGTGAACCTGTTCGCCGACATGGGGGTCCAGCCCTTCGCCCTCGCCTCGGGCCTGGTGACCGCCACCAAGAGCACCGACACCACCGCACCGACCGTGGCCATCACCGCGCCCGCCACGACGGCCAACCAGGACAACGGCAAGGCGGTGACCGTCACCGGCACCGCCAGCGACGTCGGTGGTCGGGTGGCGGGCGTCGAGGTGTCCCTCGACGCCGGTGAGACCTGGCACGCGGCCACGGGCACGACCTCCTGGTCCTACACCACTCTCCAGCGCGGGGTCGGTGCTGTCAGCGTGCGGGCGCGAGCCATGGACGACAGCGCCAACATCGGCGCCGCAGTGACCCGGGCCTACACGGCGAAGTGCCCGTGCAGCATCTTCGGGACGTCCGTGCCCAAGACGCCGGCCGTCGACGATGCCTCGTCGGCCGAGCTCGGCCTGCGCTTCATCGCGGGTGGGGACGGCTTCGCCACCGGCGTCCGCTTCTACAAGGGCACGGGCAACACCGGCACCCACGTGGGCTCGCTGTGGAGCTCGTCCGGGGCCAAGCTGGCCACCGTCACGTTCAGCGGTGAGACGGCGTCCGGCTGGCAGCAGGCGAGCTTCGCCTCGCCCGTCGCGCTCGCGGCGGGGCAGACCTACGTCGTCTCCTACACGGTGCCCAACGGGCACTATCCGGTGCAGTCCTACGCCTTCGCGGCCAGCCCGCTCGACACGGGTGCCCTCCTCGTCGAGGGTGGCTTCGGCGCCGCATCGGCAGGGGTCTTCGGGTCCGCGGGATCCTTCCCCAACCAGTCCTACCAGGGCAGCAACTATTACGTGGACGTCCTGTTCAACACCCAGGACGCCTCGCCGCTGATCGCGACCAACCAGCTCCCGCTGGCCGGGTCCTCGAGCGTGCCGGTCGGCTCGACGGTGTCCGCCCGATTCACCAAGCCGCTGACCGCCGGCAGCGCCGGGCTGGTGCTGAAGGACTCCACCAACGCGACCGTGGCGGGCACGACGGCGTACGACGCCACGACGCGGACGGTCACGTTCACGCCGAGCCAGCCGCTGGCCGGCTTCGTCACCTACACCGCGACCGTGTCCGGCACCGACGCGCAGGGCAACCAGGTGTCCGCGGGCACGACGTGGTCCTTCCGGTCGGCGAAGCCCCCGGCCACGCCAGGGGTCTGCCCGTGCACGCTCTTCGACGAGAACGAGGCGCCGACCGTCCTGGAGGCGACCGACGGGTCGCCCGTGACGGTGGGCACCCGCTTCACCACGACTCAGAACGGGATGATCACCGGCGTCCGCTTCTACAAGTCGCAGGCCAATACCGGGAGCCACGTTGGCACCCTGTGGAACGCGGCCGGCACGGCGCTGGCGTCGGGGACGTTCACGGGCGAGTCGACGGCCGGTTGGCAGGAACTGATGTTCGCGCAGCCGGTGTCGGTGAACCAGGCGACCGACTACATCGTCTCCTACCACTCACCGACGGGCCTGTTCTCCCACACCACGAACGGCTTCCTCGCCGAGAACCAGTCCCGAGGACCGATCACGGTGACCGGGACCTCCGGGTCGTACTCCTACGGAACCGGGTTCCCGGGCTCGAGCTCGTCGAACAACTACTACGTGGATCCGATCTTCGCCTACCCGGCACCCTCGATCTCGGTCACCTCCCAGGACCCCGCACCGGGAGCGGTTGGGGTGGCGCGTGGCAGCGTGGTGTCGGTCCGCCTGTCGGCACCGGTGGCACCCGGTTACACGTTCGCCCTGAGCCAGTCAGGAACCGCAGTCGCCGGGACGACCACCGCCAGCGCCGACAGGACGAAGCTGACCTTCACCCCGACACAGCCGCTGCCCAAGGACGTGCTCGTCACGGCGTCCCTCACGGGAGTGGTGTCCGACGAGGGGGCAGCCCTTCCGGCGCAGCAGTGGACGTTCCGCACGTCCGGCGACGACGACGTGTCCCGCCCGCAGAGCATGTTCGGTGACCTCGTGCCCCAGGTGCAGGCCGCCGACGACAGCGCCTCGGTGGAGCTCGGGACCCGGTTCGTCCCGGCCGCGGACGGCAAGGTGACCGCCATCCGGTTCTTCAAGGGGGCCGGCAACGGTGGCACGCACACCGGGTCGATCTGGAACGCCGCAGGCGTCCGGCTCGCGACGGTGACGTTCACCAACGAGACCGTGACGGGGTGGCAGACGGCCGTGCTCGCGACCCCGCTCGACGTCTCCGAGGGCCAGGAGTACGTCGTCTCCTACCTCGCTCCGCAGGGCCGCTACTCCACGACCCCGCAGTTCTTTGCCAATGCATGGGTCGACGGTGATCTCACCGCCCCGGCATCGTCCAACGGGCGCTACGTCTACGGCAGCGGCTATCCGGCCTACAGCTACAACGCCACGAACTACTTCGTGGACGTGGTCTACCGCAAGGGCGTGCCGACCATCACCTCGACGGGTCACACCCCCGCCTCGGGTGCGACCGACGTGGCCACCTCGGTCGCCCCCACCGTGTCGTTCTCCGCGCAGATAGCGACGGGCTGGTCCTTCACGGTGAAGGACGGGGCGACCACGGTGCCGGGCACGGCCGCGCTCTCGACGGACGGCAAGACGCTCACCTTCACCCCGACCGGCGGCCTGCCCGCCGGCAAGACGCTGACGGCTACCGTCTCCGGAGTGGTCTCGACCCGCGGAGCCGTGCTCGCCACGCAGACGTGGTCCTTCACGACGAAGGCGTCCGCGACCGCGGTGTCCACCCTGCTCGGCAGCTCCACACCGGCGACGGCGTCGTCGGGCGACTCGAGCGACATCGAGCTTGGCATGGCCTTCACCACCAGCAAGGCAGGTTCCGTCAAGGCGATCCGCTTCTACAAGGGGGCCGGCAACACCGGCACCCACACCGGATCCATCTGGAGCTCCGCCGGCGTCCGGCTCGCGACGGTGACCTTCGCCAACGAGACCGCCAGTGGTTGGCAGACAGCGGCCCTGGCCTCCCCGCTGGCCCTGACGCCGGGGGAGACCTACGTCGTGTCCTACTACGCACCCAACGGCAACTACTCCCTCACGGGCGCCTTCTTCACCAGTCCGGTCACGTCCGGGCCCTTGACGGCCGCGGCCACCCAGAACGGCCGTTACGTCTACGGGTGGGGAGGTGGGTTCCCCGCGTCGTCGTGGAATGCCACCAACTACTTCGTGGACATCGAGTTCGAGTACGCGGTGCCCTAGGGCCGACCTGGTGGGGGTACGGCCCGGGGGACGGGCCGGCAACAGTGATGTGACGTAGTGGGGGCACAGTGAGCAGGACCGAGGGACGGCACCTCCTCGACAAGCGCGCGCCGGAGCGGGACCGATCAGCGACGGCCCCGCCCGGGGCGCGTGGCCTGGAGTCGCGGGTCCGGTCGGGCGCCGTCTGGGGGGTCGTCAACAACCTCACCATCCGCTTCGCCAACATCGCGGTGATGGTGGTCGTGGTCCGCCTGGTCTCGCCCGAGCAGTTCGGCGTGTTCGCCGCGGCCCTGACGGTGTCGGTGGTCGTGAGCGGGTTCGCCGACTGGGGAGTCGCGGCCTACCTGGTCCGCGGCGACGTCGACCCCGACGACGTGGGCCCGACGGTGACTGCGATCGCCATGCTGAGCGGTGTGGTCCTGGCGATCCTGGTGTGCCTGTCCGCTCCGCAGCTCGCGGCGATGTTCGGAGCCCCGGCCGCCGTCGAGGAGATCAGGGTCATGTCCCTGGTCCTCGTGGTCGGAGGGATCATCGCCGTGCCCACCGCGTTGCTCGCGCGGGAGTTCCAGCAGGGTCGACTCTTCGCTGCGACCGTGGCCGGCTTCGTCCCGTCGAGCATCCTGCTCGTGGTCATGGCGCACCACGGTGCCGGGGCGATGTCGTTCGCCTGGTCCCGGGTTGCCGCCGTCGTGTTCCAGGGAATCTTCATCCTGCTCGCGGTCGGTCGGGTCTACCGTCCCCGCATCACGTCCCGCCATCTGCGCCACGTGTTCGCCTTCGGGCTCCCGCTCGCCGGCGCCAACCTCGTCAACTACGCCCTGGTCAACGCCGACTACGCCCTGGTCGGCAACCAGTTCGGCGCGGCCTACCTCGGCGTCTACATGCTCGCGTTCAACGTCTCGTCCTGGGCCACTGCGGTCCTGAGCGGGGCCATCAACGGCGTCGCCATGCCCGGGTTCTCCCGCGTGTGGGGCGACCGCGAACGACTCTCGCTCGCGCTCGGTCGCTCGACCCGCGCGGTGTGCCTGGTCGCCTTCGTCATCGCCGCGATGACCTACGTGCTGGCCGAGCCGCTCATCCGCGTGCTCTACGGCGCACGATGGGACGAGGCGGCGCCGGTGCTCGAGATCCTCGCCGTCTACGGCGGCTCCTTCGCTGTCGTGTCGCTCCTGTCCAACCTGCTCGTGGGTGCGGGGCGCACGTCCCGCGCGCTGGTGATCCAGGTCGTCTGGCTCGCCGCACTGTTCCCCGCCATGGCGTTCGGCGCACGCGCCGGCGGGCTCGAGGGCGTCGCCTGGGCCCACGTCGGGGTCGTCGTGCTGGTCGTCCTGCCCGCCTACGCCGTGGCGGTGTCGCCGTTGGTGAACGGACTGCCGGGCATCCTGGGTCGCGCGGTCGTGTTCCCGCTGACCAGTGCCGCAGTGGCCGCGGCGTGCGCTGCAGTGGCGATGCGTGTCGTCGACGGGCCCGCCACCCAGCTGCTTGTCGGGGCCGGGGTGGGAGGCCTCGTCTACGTGGCCGTCGCTGGTCGCTCGTTGCGAGCCGTGGCCACGGCAGGTCGCGGAGGAGAGGTCGGATGACGGCCGCTCCGGACCTCGAGGCGAAGCCGCGCCTGCTGTTCTTCCGCTGGGTCCGCCCGGACCTGGCGCCCTTCGTGCACGACCAGCTCGCCGAGCAGGTGCGCGGCCTCGCGCTCTTCTTCGACGTGACGGTGGTCGACCACGACGGTGACTTCGACGCGCTGTGCGACCGGCACCGGCCCGACCTCGTCCTGTTCGAGTCCGGTGTCTACGTCGGTCACCGGCGGCTCACCAACCTCGACCGGCACAAGCACGTCCCCCGGATCGGTTTCCTCAACTCCGATGCGTTCGATCCGGTCCGCGGCGTCTTCCTCGCCGACATGGCCGACTGGGGCGTCGACACCTACTTCACGGTGTCGGCGGCGATGGGCGCCTACACCCCCGAGATCGCGGACCGGCTCTTCTACTGGCCCAACTGGGTGGACCCGGAGGTGCACCGCGACCACGGCCTCCCCAAGGTCGTACCCGTCCTGCTGACCGGCAGCCAGGCGCGCCACTACCCGTGGCGCAACCGTGTCAACAAGGTGCTCGCGCAGCACTACCCCGTCCTCTCGACCCCCCACTTCGGGTGGACGGACTCGGACGGAACCCGGTCGATGCCGGTCGGCGAGGCCTACTCTCGACTGATCAACTCCGCGTCGTTCGCGCCCAGCTGCGGCAGCTTCACCCAGGACTTCGTCCGCAAGCACCTGGAGATCCCCGCCTCGGCGACCTGCCTCGTTGCCCAGGACACCCCCGCCATGCGTGCCGCGGGCTACGTCGACATGGTCAACTGCGTGCTCGCCGACGAGGACGACGTGCGCGACAAGGTGCACCACCTCGTCACGCATCCCGACGAGCTCGCCGAGGTGACCGGCGCAGGGCGACGCCTGGTCTTGGAGCGGCACACCGCCGAGCAGCGTCGCCAGCTCCGCGACTGGTACGACCTGACGACGAGCACGGGCTCGTCCTCCGGCCTGGTCCAGGACGACCCGTTCGCGCCGGTCCGGTCGGCGTCGTCCGGGCCCGCGGCCGTTGCCCCGGCGTGCACCGCGGAGGACCGCGCCTACCTGCTCGAGGGGTGGGCGGCCGTGCAGGGCGGGCGACTGCGGGCTGCCGAGCGCGCCTTCACGGGCGCCGCCAGCTTCCAGTACATCCCCGAAGCGGTCGTCGGCACCGCCACGGCGCAGCTCCTCGACGGCCGGGCCGGGGACGCCCTCGCCTCCGTCTCCCACCTGATCGAGCGGGTGGACCGGCTCTACGAGCCCACGACCCCCGATCCGGTCCAGTGGTCGGTGCTCATCTGGGCGCGACTCTGCCTGGGTGACTCGGCCGGCGCCCGCGAGGCGGCCGAGGGCCACCCCGGCCTCGGCCACCCCGAGCTCGACCGCACCCGCGTCGTCGTCGCCCGGGTGACGGGAGCGTCCCTGCCTGCTCACGTGTGCGTGCCGCGTCCGTCTCCCAACCCGCTTCCGACCGTGACGTGGGCCCAGTGGCTGCAACGGCTCGGGTCGATGCTGGAGGCCAACGGCCAGGTGGAGGCTGCCGGGGTGGTCGCCTCCCTCGTCGGCGAGCCCGACCCCCTGCGGGGAGGCGCAGGCGAGCGGACCGTCGGTCCGGTGACCCCTGCTCGCGTCACACCCGTTCCCTCCTCCGGGACCACCCGACGCGGTGCCGGGACCGCGGTGCGGCTCGCCACGACGGGGCTCCGCGGCGCACTGGGGCGGGGAGCCGAGCAGCTCCGGGAGCGTGCCCGGCGGCGGGTGGGCCACGAGTGGCTGGAGTCGCTCACCGACGTGGTGGAGCGCGAGGCGCTGGACGACGTGCTCGTCTTCGGTGCGTCCCGCCTGAGCCTCAGGGAGCGCTCGATGCGGCTGGCCGTGGCACGCAACCCTCGGCTGCCCCGGGTCTTGGACGTCGTCGCACCGGGACCCGGGTCCAGTGGTCCCCGAACGCTCGTCCACGTGGGTCGGCACGCGGCGATCACACCCGCGGTGGACGATGCCGCCCGGCTGGCACGGGTGGTGATCCTCGAGGAGGCCCTGCGCAGTCCGGTCACGCGGCTGGCCGACGAGCTGACGTGGAGCGGCGACTTCGAGCTGGTCGCGCAGTCGCGCCACCACGGCGGCTACTACATCTTCCGACACCGGCTGGGGAGTCAGCGCCCCAGTGCTGCGACCCTCCAGTCCTGATAGCGGTGGGACCAGTCATGGGCAGACCTGAAGTCTGCGAGCTCGTCAGCGGTGGGGCGGGGCAACGCTCGGGCGGCGATCACCGCGGGTGCGAGCGCCGCGCCCTCCTCGACCAGCAGGCACCTCTCGGAGACTCCGCGCATCGGCTCGAGGTCGGTGGCGACGACGGTCGCGCCGGCAGCGAGGTACTCGTAGAGCTTGAGCGGGCTCATGGCCTCGGACATCGGCGTACGACGGTGGGGGATGAGGCACACGGTGGCGCGCGACATCATCTCGAGGACGACGGGCCGTGGTTGGGGGGGCATCACGTGGACGTTCGGCAGGTCGGCCAGGGTGGCGAAGCGCGGCGGGTCCTGAAGCGGACCGACCAGCACGACCTGCCACTCGGGAAGGTCGAGGGCGAGCCGTCGGACGGCGTCGACGTCGACCCGCTCCTGCAGCGCCCCGACGTAGAGCGCCACCGGCTCGACCAGCTCGTCGAACCAGCTCGGGACGACAGCCGCTCCGGGCTCGTGGTCGACTGCGCTGATGCCGTTGGGCACGACGCTGCCGCGCGGCGACCCGATCCGGTCCACGATGGCGCGGGTGACACCGATGACGTTGACCTGTCGTTGGGCCATCAGCTCGTAGCTCCTGGCGACCAGGTCGGTCACGTGCGAGTGCCGCGGATAGCTGAGCCAGTCGTCCCAGCCGTAGTAGACGACGTCGCTCCAGTGCTCATCCTCCGCGACCGCGGCCAGCACGGGGTGGCAGCTCACGAGGACCGGCCGTTCCTGGCCCAGGCGTCGGCTTGCCGAAGCGAGCCACTGGTCGAGCCGGCGGTAGGTCTCCATCGACGTCTGCACCGACGGGTTGTCCTGACGACGCCACCTGCGGGGCTGCAGCAGGTGGCGGCGGGGCAGGTGGGGGAAGCCCTCGTCCGCGTCGTGACCTCGGCGCCGGAGCCGCTCCAGCTGGCTCCGCAAGGGATTGGCCACCACGACGCTGTCCAACGACGCATCGTTGAGCAGGTGCAGGGCCACGCGATCGGGCGACCACGAGAACTGCCGGGTGAGACCGTCTGCCCACGTGTGGTACGCCAGCGCGAGCGTCACCTCCGAGTGGGATGGACGTGGCGGCAGGGTCACGGTGTGGGCTCGCGATCGGTGGGTCCGGCACTGGCCCCTCGCACGATAGTGGCGGGATCGGCCGACGTGGAGCGAAAGCACGATCCCGTCGCCGGCGCGTCGATAGCATCAATTCGCCCAGGCACTGAGGAGAGCGACACATATGGACTTCATTGACGGTGTGATGGTGCTGCGGCGGCGGTGGTGGATCTTCCTCCTGGGGCTCGGCCTGATCGCCGGTGGCGTCGTCGTGGTGCGCTCCGTCGTACCGGTCCAGTACCAGGCCTCGGGGCTGATGCTGTTCCTGCTGCCAGCGGACGCGCCCGAGGGCAACGCGCGGGTGAACCCCTATCTCAACCTTCCCTCCGGCCTGACCACGACCGCCTCGCTGATCGCCTCCGAGGCGGTCTCCGACGACGTGGCCGGGGAGCTCGCCGACGCGGGCTTCGACGCCGCCTACTCCGTCGCCCTCGTCCCCGACACGGGTCCGCTCCTCACCATCACCGCCACGGACACCGACAACGATGTGGCCGTCGCCACGCGGGATGCAGCCATGGACTGGGTGGAAGCGCGCCTGGTGGACATCCAGGACAGCGTGGACGCCCCGGAGTCACAGGTCATGTACACCACGCGGACGAGTGTCACCACCACTGCCGAGGTGCTCTCGGGGAGTCGGCTTCGCGCGATGGCCGGTGCGGCTGCCGGGGGACTCGTGCTCCTCCTGCTCGCGGTGTTCGTGATCGACCGGTTCCTGACCCGGCGCGAGCGGCGCTCGGTCCCGGTGGCGGTGGCTGCCGCTCCGCCCGATCCGGACGAATCGGCTGTCGAGAGGGACGCTCCCGAGGAGGTCGAGTCGGCGGCTGCGGCTCCGAAGGCCGGGTCGGGCCGATCAGGTCGATCGGGCCGATCGGGGCGCACGAAGAAGCGCCCACGTCCGAAGGTCTCGAGGTGATGCATCGTGGCTGCCCTGTCGAGCAGGATCCGCTGGCCCGGGGTCGCTGAGGCGGCCGCACGTCGACGGCACCTCCCGGCGGCCCACCTCGTCTGCGTGTACGTCGTCCTGCTGCTGGGGTTGCCGTCCGTCCTGATCTTCGCTCCGCTCGGCTCGCCCGGGACACCGGCCAACATCTGGGGCCTCGGCGCCCTGCTGTGGTGGGTGCTGGCGACGCTCGGCGGGCACAACCCCGTCCGCGGCCTCACTTGGTACCGCTGTGCGACGGGCCTGTTCGTGGTGGCGGTGCTCTGCAGCTATGCCGCGGCGATGGCCCACGGGTGGTACTCCCCGGCGCACCTGCGCCGCGGCATCAACGACTTCACACTGATGGTGCCGTCGGTCACCGAGCTCGCCGACGTGCAGGTCAGCGCGGCTGACCGCGGCCTGGTCGCCGTCTTCGCGTGGGTCGGGATCACCCTTCTTGCTGCCGAGGGGCTCCGATCCTGGCGCGAGCTCGAGCGGGTGATCAGCTGGCTGGTGTTCCTCGGCGCCTTCATGTCCGTGCTGGGCATCGTCCAGTACCTCACGGGCCTGAGCATCACCTCGCTCTACGCGATCCCGGGTCTCAGCGCGAACTCCGAGTTCGGCGGCGTGGCGTCCCGGTCGGTGGTGAACAGGGTGTCGGCCACGGCGGCGCACCCGATCGAGTTCGGGGTCGTGATGGCGGCGCTGCTTCCCCTGGCGCTGCACCGCACCGTGCACGAGTGGGGGAATCGCTGGGCCCTGCTCCCGACGGTGCTGATCGCCGTCAGCGCGGGACTCTCCGTGTCACGGTCCGCCGTCGTGTCGACGGTGGCCGCCCTCTTCATCGTCCTGCTGGGGTGGCCGGCCAGGTGGCGGATCCGAGCGCTGGCGCTGCTCCCGTTCGCCGTCGTCGCGATGCGCTCCGCGTTCCCCGGTCTGCTCGGCACCATCTATGCGTTGTTCTCCAACCTCGGCAACGACCCGAGCATCTCCGGGCGCACCACCGACTACGACGCGGTGGCCATGCTGTGGGGGCAGAGCCCGACGTTCGGCCGCGGTTTCTTCACCTTCGTGCCGCAGTTCTACCGGATCCTGGACAACATGTACCTGCTGCTCCTCCTCGAGCTGGGAGTGGTGGGCCTGGTGTGCACCCTGGTGCTCTTCATGACCGGGTTCCTCTCGGCACGTGCCGCGCGCTCACGGGCGCTCGACGCGCGGTCGCGCCACCTGGGCCTCTGCCTGTCGGCATCCCTGGCCGGCCTCCTCCTCGCCCTCGGGACCTTCGACGCACTGGTCTTCTCGATGACCGCGGGGACGCTGTTCCTGCTGCTCGGTCTCTCCGCGGCAGCCTGGCGCCTGAGCGCCGAGGAGAGGGGGGCCGCCGATGCGCCCGGATGAGCGTCCGGACGAGCGCCCGGACGAGCAGGTGGTGGTGGCCGTGGTCACCTACAACAGTGCAGCCCTGGTGGGTGACCTGATCGCTTCCCTGCCCCTCGGCATGGGGGAGGTGCCCTGGCGCCTCGTCGTGGCCGACAACGACTCCCACGACGGGTCGTTGGAAGCGGTCCGGGCGTTGGCGCCGAAGGCCGTGCTGGTGCCCGTCGGTCGCAACGGTGGCTACGCCGCCGGCATCAATGCCGCCGTGGCCGCGACCGGGGTCGGTCGCGCCGTGCTCGTGCTCAACCCGGACGTACGGCTCACCCCGGGCTGTGTGCCGGCGCTGATGGAGGCCTTGGCGCTGCCCTCGACCGGTCTCGCCGTCCCGCGCCTCCTCGACGGTGACGGCGTCCTGGTGCCGTCGATGCGCCGCGAGCCCACCGTGCTCCGTGCGCTGGCCGACGCGGTCCTGGGTGCCTCGCGGGCCGGCGGCCTCGGCACGCTGGGCGAGGTGGTGACCGATCGCACTGCCTACGACCGCCCCAGGACCACGGACTGGGCCGAGGGATCGACGCAGCTCATCAGTGCCGAGTGCTGGCGCGCCTGCGGGCCGTGGGACGAGAGCTTCTTCCTCTACTCCGAGGAGACCGAGTACCACCTGAGGATCCGTGACCTCGGCTACGTCACCCGCTACGTGCCCGCCGCGACCGCCGTCCACCTGGGTGGCGACTCCACGACATCGCCGAGGCTGTGGTCGATGCTGGTCGCGAACCGGTTGAGGCTGTTCGCGCGGCGCCATGGGCGCGTGCGCACCACCGCCTACTGGACGGTGCTCCTCGCCCGCGAAGTGAGCCGGTCTGTCCTGGGGAAGCAGACGTCGCGCGCCGCCGTCCGTGCGCTGGTGTCCCCGTCGACGCTGCGAGCCCCTCGCGGTCCGGACTGGTCCCCGTGACGGGGTGTCGTCAACGCAGCTGCTTCACGAGGCCGATCGTCTCCAGCCTGACCTGCGTGGCGCGAGCCTGCGGCGTCAGCATCTCGAGGCGGACCGAGTCGAGCGTGTCGTGCGACCGGACGCTGAACCTGGGCTGCAGCCACGCCGTCTCGCTCGACCACCGACGGTCGCTCGTCGCCACCGAGGTGTAGCCGAGCCGCCGCAGATGGGAGAGCGTACGGCGGTCGTAGCGCCCGAGCGGGAGGGCAGCCCGGTCGACGGCTCGACCCGCAGCGTCCGCGATCAGGGAACGCGCATCGATCAGCTCGCGATGGACCTCTGCGTGCCGGAGGCCACGCCACGGCCGGTGGTCCATGCCGTGCGTCCCGATGCTCATGCCTGCCGAGACCAGCTCACCGATGCCCGCCCGGGAGAGGCTCCCGGGCTGGTCGAGCCGGGCGGCCAGGACGTAGAAGGTCGCGGTGAGGCCGCGCTCCACGAGCCCCGGGAGACCGATCTCCACGTCGGACGCGTTGCCGTCGTCGAAGCTGATCCGCACCCGAGGATCCTCGGCGACCTCGTCGAGGAGCTCGTCATAGGTTCGTGGCGTGATCCAGTAGGGCGCCTCGCCGTCCTCGAGCACGCGTGAGGGCCGGCCGATCCCGTGGAAGCAGATGTTGACGATCCGGGTGCTCACCCCTCGGCGCATGGCCCATTCCTCCCCCACCCGCGCGCGTGCGCACGCGGATCACCCCTTGGCAGGTCACCAGTCGAACGCGGAGCGGATCCCGTGCCCGTGGATCCGGGTCGACATCCCCCGAGTTGGGTATGCCTGCTCGTCTCCCGTCTCCTGTGTTCCGGTCCGTCCTACCGTTGTCCATCGGTTCCGCAGGGGGCTCGGTGTGGGGGAAGCGCCGCGTTGGTCAGGACGTCGGGGCTCGAGCTCGAGGAGGGTGAACGTGGGTGTGTCCGTGGAGCCGATCACGTCTGTCGACGTGTCCGATGTCGGCCGCTTCCTCCACCAGCACCTCAACCCGCGGGTTGCCCCGCAGCAGTGGGTCGATGCCCTCACCGTGCCCTGGGAGGTCGACCAGCCCAACCACGGCTACCACCTCCGTGCTGACGGCGAGGTGGTGGGCGCCTACCTCGCCTACTACTCCGACCGGGTGCTCGACGGCTCGGTGGAGCGATTCTGCAACCTGGGCGCGTGGTGCGTGCTCGAGGGGCAGCGCCACCGCGGCACCCGACTGCTGACCCGCCTGCTGGGGCAGGAGGGCTACCACTTCACCGACTTCTCGCCCAGCGGCAACGTGGTCCCCCTCAACCGCAAGCTCCACTTCGCAGACCTCGACACCAGGACCAGCCTGGTGCCCAACCTGCCGGCTCCGGCTCGCGGCGTCCGGGTCTCGAGCAGGCCCGCGGACCTGCTCGCCACGCTGACAGCCACTGAGCTCGAGTGCTATCGCGACCACTCCCGGGCAGCCGCAGCCCGGCACCTGGTGGTCAGCACCTCACGCGAGCACTGCCACGTCGTCTTCCGGCACGACAGACGCAAGAACGTCCGCGCCTTCGGCTCGATCCTGCACGTGAGCAACCCGGAGCTGTTCCGCGCCGCAGCCGGCCAGGTTGCCGGCCACCTGCTCACGAGGCACCGCATCCCGATCACGCTGGTCGAGCACCGCGTTGCCGGAGGACCCGTGCGCCACGGCCGGGAGCTGGCCCGTTCGCGACCCAAGATGTTCCGCAGTCCCACGCTGGCGCCGGAGCAGATCGACTACCTCTACAGCGAGCTCACATGCCTGGCGTGGTGAGCGACGGCCCGGACCTGCTCGTGGGGGGTGTGCCCGTACGCCGCCTCGCCGACCGCGTCGGGAGCACCCCGTTCTTCGCCTACGACCGGTCGAGGCTGACCGAGCGCGTCGCCCTGCTCAGGGCGACGCTGCCGACCGACCTCGAGCTGAGCTATGCGATCAAGGCCAACCCGATGCCGGCGGTCGTGCAGCACCTCAGCGGCATCGTCGACTCCCTCGACGTCGCCTCTGGCGCCGAGATGAGACTCGCCCTCGACACTCCGATCGATCCGGAGGCGGTCAGCTTCGCCGGTCCGGGGAAGTCGGAGGCCGAGCTGTCGCAGGCGATCGCCGCCGGTGTGGTCATCGAGATCGAGTCCCGGCTCGAGGCGGAGCGGATCACGAAGGAGGCCGAGCAGGTCGGCATCCGTCCTGTGGTCGCCGTCCGCGTCAACCCGGACTTCGAGGTCAAGGGGTCCGGGATGCGCATGGGCGGGGGCCCCCAGCAGTTCGGCGTGGACGCCGAGGACGTGCCCGACCTGATCCGTGAGCTCGAGGCGCGCGACCTCGACCTGCGGGGCTTCCACGTCTTCGCCGGGTCGCAGAATCTCCATGCGGAGATCCTCATCGAGGCGCAGCGCAAGACGGTGGACCTCGTGATGAGGATGGCGGAGGTGATGTCGACGGTGCCGTCGTACCTCAACCTGGGAGGCGGATTCGGCATCCCCTACTACGGCAAGGACCAGCCTCTCGACCTCGCGGCGATCGGCGGAAACCTGCACGAGCTGGTGCGCGAGAGGCTGCGCCCGGCGTTTCCCGATGCTCGAGTCCTGCTGGAGCTGGGTCGCTTCATCGTCGGCGAGGCCGGGGTCTATGTCACTCGGGTCGTGGACCGCAAGGTCTCCCGGGGCACCACCTTCCTGGTGGTCGACGGCGGCATGCACCACCAGCTGGCCGCCTCCGGCAACTTCGGCCAGGTGATCCGACGCAACTACCCCATCGCGGTCGCGACGCGGATGGACCAGCAACCGTCCGAGACCGTCCAGGTGGTCGGTTGCCTGTGCACACCGCTGGACCTCCTCGGTGACAAGGTCGACCTGCCACCCAGCGACGTGGGAGACCTGGTGGTCCTGTTCCAGGCCGGCGCCTACGGCCTGACCGCCAGCCCGACCCAGTTCCTCAGCCACGCGGCACCGCTCGAGGTGCTCGTATGATCTCCCGAAAGGCGACGAGATGACCGACCAGATGCTCACCCGGACCACCGAGGTGCTCGCCGAGGTCCTTGCCGAGCTGCTCGGCGGGGACCGTGCGACCTATCCGCCCGAGACCGAGCTGTTCGGCTCGCTCCCGCAGCTCGACTCGCTCGCCCTCGTCGAGCTGATCACGGTGATCGAGGACCGGTTCGACTTCGAGCTGGACGAGGACGACATCACCGCCGAGGTGTTCGGCACGGTCGACTCCCTCGCGCGCCACATCGACGCCTGCACGACCTGACCATGTCGGAGCTGCACGCGCTCGTCGAGGAGGCTGCCGGGAGCGTTCGTGCTCCGCGGGTGTCGGATCGACGAGACGAGCGCACCCTCGCCGAGATCCTGCGGAACGCCGAGGACCTGGCCGGCCGCATCACCGAAGCTGCGGTGCGCGATCGACCGGTGGTCCTGGCACGGGTCCCGGCGACCATCGAGGCTGTGGAGCTGCTCCTCGCCGCCGTCGTGGGTGACTTCGCCATCTGCTTCGTCGATCCCTCGGCCCCTGCCGAGCGGGCGGACGCGATCCTCACCGGTCTCGACCCCGATGTGGTGGCCGGCAGCGGCGAGCTGACGAGCAGGCACCCGGATGGCGAGGGTGTTCCGGGGTCGGGCTATGTCGCCACCTCCTCCGGCACCACTGGGGGCGGGCCCAAAGGGGTGCTCTCCTCGTGGACGTGCATGGCGGAGTTCGTCCCGCACGGCGCGACCGCGCTCGGGCTGGGCCCCGGTGACTGCCTGGCCGAGCCCTCGCACCCGGCCTACGACCTGTCGATGACGAACTGGCTGCTCGCCCTCGCGAGTGGCGCGTCGCTGGCGGTGTCGCACGCACTGACCGACCGTGTGCGACCCCTCGCCTTCGCGGGCCGGGCGGGCGCCACGCACGTCCGGCTCGCGCCGCGCTTCATCGACCTGGCACGGGCCGAGCACGAGCGCTCGGCGCCACCGCTGTCGCTCCGGGTGTGGGGGTCGGGCGGCGATCGTCTCTCGCACCGCCAGGCGGAGAGCGTCTTCGGCCTCGGCGTGCCCACGTTGGTCAACACCTACGGCACGAGCGAGACCGCGGGCTTCGCGAGTGCCGCGACCTTCGACGACGTCCGGGCGGTGACGTCGCGACACGGCTCGGTCTCGATCGGCACGGGGCGGGTCGGCCCGTGGCGGACCGCCCTGGTGGAGGAGCGTCGCGACGACCGGACGACCGGGATGCTCGCGATCAGCGCCCCGCACCTGACGACGGGCTACCTCATGGGTGGCGGCGCGGGGGTGGGAGGTGAGCCGACGTACCCCCGCTGGGAGGCCGACCGGGTGGTCACGGGTGATCTCGGCTGCGCGAGCGGTGACGAGCTGTTCTGCCTCGGCCGCTCCGGTCGACTGGTCAAGCGGAGCGGGATCTTCGTCAACCTGGACGACGTCGATCGCGTGCTGCGCGAGAGGTGCGGTGTCGACACGATGACGGTGGCGATCCGCAGTGGCGAGCTGGTGACCCTTGTCGCACCGGCGTCGGCGTCGGCGTCGGCCGACATGGAGGGTCTGCGGCAGGGCCTCGCCGCCCACGTGTCGCCGGACTCGCGCCCCGACGTGCTGATCCCCGTGGCCCGGGTGCCGCGCCTGGCCAACGGGAAGTCCGACCACGCGCAGGCCGTACGGATGGCCGAGCAGGTGGCCGCCGGGGAATCTTGACGGACCCTGAAGGAAATACCTACCAAATTGTGGGCATATTGCCGGTGTTGTGTGACGTGTGTGTCTCATGTGGCTTGAGTGACGACTGCGAATCGAGATGACTTTGCGCCTCTCGACCCGTGTGCCTTACTGAGGGCACGGGGTCAGGCCACATCGTCGTATGAAAGTTGCATCCATGTTCCACAGCTCACGTCAGTCTGCCCGCAACCGATCCACCTTCCGCCGGTCCGCATCCCTTGTGCTGACCGGCGTCGCGGCGGTCGTCGCGGCGGCCACGATCCAGGCGTCGCCGTCACCGGCCGCACCCGACCTCCGCCCCGGAGCTCGCGCTGCCTCCGTAGTCGGCCTGTTCGGCGCCGGGTCGCCGGGCTCCGCGACCTTGGACAGCGACTCGCGGCCCGTCGAGCTCGGGCTGCGGTTCGAGGTGCTCGCGAAGGGCAGGATCACCGGCGCCCAGGTGTACAAGCTCGCCAAGGGCTCCGGGAAGACGCCGACCAGGGCCTCGCTGTGGAATGCGAAGGGCAAGCGCCTGACCACCGCCCGCATCCAGCGCCGCAAGGGTGCCGGATGGGTCGACGTGAGCTTCCCGCGCACGATCGCGGTCAAGCCCGGAAAGACCTACACGGTGTCCGTCTTCGCGCCGAAGGGTCGCTATGCCGTCACCGAGCGTGGGCTGCGCAAGCAGCGGTCCAACGCCTACCTCCGCACCGTCAGCGGCTCCAGCGGCGTCTTCCGCTACGGCGCGACGTCGGAGCTCCCGACACGGAGCTACCGCGACTCCAACTACTGGGTCGACGTCCGGTTCAGCCCGAAGGGCGGCACGCAGACCACGCCGACCCCGACGCCGACCCCGACACCCGTCTCGTCCGGGTGGCCCAACGAGGGCAACACCGGCGTGCCGGCCGGCACCGCGCTGACGGCCTACAACGGCCCGATGAACATCACCCAGGCCGGAGCGGTGATCGACGCCAAGACCATCACGGGCGACCTGACCATCTCCGCGCCCAACGTCACCGTGTCGCGCTCCTCGATCGTCGGCACCGTCGGTGTCGGTTCCGGCGGCAGCCTGACGATCTCGGACTCGATGATCGACGCCGGCAACAAGGAGGGCACCGGCCTGGGTGAGACCGACTTCGTCGCCGAGCGCATCCACGTCATCGGCGGCAACCGGTCGATCAACTGTGCCGAGGACTGCACGGTCAAGGACTCCTACGTCCACGGCCAGTTCAAGGACGAGTCGGGCTACTACCACGAGTCCGGGATCAGGATGGGGATCAACTCCCAGATCCTGCACAACACCATCGCCTGCGATGCCCCGGACGTCGCGCCGGAGGCCGGCTGCTCCGCCCCGCTCACCGGCTACGGCGACTTCGGACCGGTCCAGAACAACCTGATCCAGAACAACCTGTTCAAGGCGACCCCGGCCTACTTCTGCGCCTATGGCGGGTCGTCCGCGGGCAAGCCCTACTCCGACGACGCCCGTGGCATCCGGTTCATCGACAACGTCTTCGAGCGTGGCACGACGCGCAAGTGCGGGCGAGCCGGACCGGTGACCGACTTCGACACCAACGCGCCCGGCAACGAGTGGACCGGCAACACCTACGACGACGGTGCCGTCGCGAGGCCCTGAGCCTCCACCCCCTCTGCGTGCTCCTGCCCAGTTTTGGGCAGGAGCACGTGGCGTTGCGGCCCTAGGCTGTCGTCATGCAGCCGGGGGTGCTCTGCGTGTCGCGCCGCGGTGCCGTGCCCACGTCCGGTGACGTACGCCGCGCGCTCGCGCTCGCCGGCATCGAGGACCCGACCGTCGAGGAGACCGGCGGGCTTGTCGTCGCGCTGTGGGGAGGGTTCGCTCTCCCCGACACCGGCTACGTCGCCCTGGCCAGCGTGGCTCGCCGCCACGAGCGCCAGCTCTCGGACGACGACGTCGTCCGACTGCTCGACGACGAGGACCTCGCCGGCCTCGCGGAGGTGCTCCCTCCCTTCGGCGCCTTCCGCCGGGTGTCCGCGGACGAGGCGGTCGCCGTCACCGACGCGCTCGGGTTCCGACACGTCTACCACGCCCACGGGCCGGACCACGCGGCGCTGAGCACGTCGTCCCGCGTCCTGGGGGCGCTGGGCGGCGAGGGCCTCGACCGCGAGGCCTTCGCGGTGCAGAGCCTGCTCGGGTGGCAGGTCGGGCAGGGCACCCTGCACGCCGGCGTCACGAAGCTCGCCCCGGGCCACCTGGTGCGACTGCGGCACGGTCGTCTGCACCTGGTCGACGGTCGCCCCACCCCGTGCGCACCCCTCGGGCTCGACGAAGCGGTCACGGCAGCGACCGACATGCTCCGCGCGCACCTCACCGCCTACGTCACCGACCACCCCGACGCCACCCTGCAGCTGACCGGCGGCCAGGACTCGCGGATCCTGCTCAGCGCCGTGCCACCGGACCTGCGCCGCGGCCTGCGCGCCATGACCCTCGCCGTGCCGGGCTCGCCCGACGCCGAGATCGCCGCGCGCATCGCCGACCGTACGGGCCTCGAGCACCAGGTCGAGGTGCTGGAGAGCCTCGACGGACTCACCGCCGAGCAGGCCTACGCCCTGGCGGCGGAGGCCAGTCTGCGGCTCGAGGAGATGGCCGACCCCCTCGCGCTGGCGGCGCTGACCGTGGTCGAGCAGAGCTTCGACCAGGGGCATCGCATCGCGGGGCTCGGGGGCGAGGTGGCCCGCGGGTTCTACTACCTCGGCAGCCCGCGGAGGACCGCCGTCACGCGCTCGCGCGTGTCTCGACTGACCGGTTGGCGGATGTTCGCCAACGAGGCCGTCGACCCCGCCGCGCTCGCGGCTCCGCTCCGGGAGGTCGCCGAGCAGGTGGCCGTCGACCGGATCCACGGCCTGATGGCCGCGACCGGCAAGGAGTGGCTCGCGGCGACCGACGACTTCTACCTCGAGCAGCGCATGCAGCGCTGGGCCGGCGTCACGGACACGGCGGTCTGTCTCGACCGCTCGGTGGCCAACCCGATGCTGGACGACCGCTTCATCGCCATCGCGCAGGCCATGTCGCCGGTGAGCAAGCGAGGGTCCCTGTTCCTGGCCCGACTGCAGATGTCGCTCGACCCCGCGCTGGGTGCGATGCCGCTCGACGGGCGTCCTCCACCGGCGTCTTTCGCCCGACCGGGGATGGCCAACACCGCGCGAGCGGCGCAGAGCGTCGCCCGCAAGGCGGTCGCCAAGGCACGACAGCGCTGGTCGAGCACGACGAGGCCGCCTGCCGGCGGGACGATCCTCGCCGCCCGGGTGGTCGAGCACTGGCGCCGGCACCCTGGCCTGCTCGACAGTGCGCGCGAGCACCGGGTGCTCGACGACGCCTGGCTCGACCGGCTCATCTCGGGAGAGGTGTCTCCGGACCCCAGCACGGTGGCGTACGTCCTCAACGTCTCGACGCTGCCTGCCTCGCGCAGCCGAGACCTGGCCTGACCCTCAGCGCACCACGGTCGGCGACCAGGCCTGCTCGATGAGCAGCTCGGGCGCTGCGTCGGCTGCGGTGTCGACCGACCACACGTCGGTCACGCCCGGCTCGTCCGCTCGAGGCATCCCGTAGAGCAGGGTGTCGTCGTCGAGCCACTCCACCTGGTCGTCGAGGCCTCGAGGGCCCTGCTCCAGGAGCGTCCGTGCACCCGTCGCGAGGTCCTGGACGGCGATCTGCCACACGATGGGTCGCCCCGGGTCCACGTCCACCTTGAACGCGACGCGGGTGCCGTCCGGCGAGAGGGCCGGACACTCCGCATCCGGTGACACCGAGGTCAGGGTGCGTGCGGCGAGGTGGCCCTCGACCAGGAAGGTGCGCCCGCCGGTGCCGACGGTGGCGTAGAAGGTGTCGTCGTCGACGAACGTGACACCCCAGATGTTGCGGTCGACAGGATTCACGGCGCGTCCGTCGAGGACGAGGTCGAACTTCTCCAGGGTGCCCCGCCGGGTGCCCCCACCGAACTCGTGCACCTCCGTGGTCGTGGAGAAGCCCGTCGACATGTAGGAGTGGCCGCTCACGAACACCGTCGTCGCGACCAGCGTCCCGTCGGGGGACAGGCGGGTGCGGCTGGGGATGCCCGGCAGGGGAGAGGAGTCGACCTGCTCCCACTGGGCGTTGAGCTCCTGCACCTCGAACGTCGTCGTGACGCCGGCGTCGGTGACCAGGCACGAGGCTCCCTCGGGTCGGGCCGCCACCCGGTCGCAGGCCACGCCGGTGAAGGCGCGCGGACCGCCGGGATCCGAGAGGGGCACGATGGCCACGACGCCGAACTCGTTGTCGAGGCCCGTGTGCCGGAAGACGATCCTGGGCCCCTCGGCCACCGAGGCGACGGGCGTCCGGGGGGCGTCGGGGTCGGTCGCGCGCTGCGCCCGGACCTCGTGCCCCTCGTCGACGACGTAGAGGCCCGCCCCGACGACCAGCACCACCACGACGGCCACGAACGACAGCACGCGGGCGCGGACGCTCATCCGCGCCTCACGGGGTGATCACGGCGGTGTCGAGACGGCCCACCCGGGTCGCCGCGGCCAGGATCGCCACCACGAGGGTCGCGGCCACCGTGAGCATCGCCGCGGCCGGCCCCAGCAGCACCCACAGCAGGCCGAATCCGGCCGAGGCGAGCATCCGCGCCAGGGCGACCACGGTCTGGGCGGCGGCGATGCCGCTCGTGCGTGCCTGCACGGGCACCAGCCTACCGGCGATGGCGGCGATGACGCCGTCCGTCGCGGCGTAGAAGGTGCCGAGCAGGAGCAGCGTCCCGATGGTGGCGGCCGCGGTCGACGCGGGCAGCACCGAGCACAGGTACGCACCCACCAGCGCCAGGTGTCCCACGACGAAGGTCCTCGCCCGACCGACCCGGTCGGCGAGCCGGCCGATCGGCACGGCGAGCAGCAGGTAGGCGAGGTTGGTGCCGACGTAGAACAGGGGGAACCACGACACGTTGACGTCACCGTGGTCGAGGAGTGCGAGGTAGATGAAGCCGTCCCCGACCATCAGCAGGCCCAGCACGCCGGAGACCGCCAGCAGGGGACGCAACCGGCGGTCGGTGAGGTCACGCCACTGGAACGGCGGTGGCGTGGCGCCGGTGCTCGGCGGGCGGGTCCTCACGTCGGGGCCGAGCAGCCCGAGGAGGGCCACGCCGGCCAGCGCGAAGGCGAGCGAGACGACCAGCACGACCGAGTAGCCGTCGGGCACCAGCTGCAGCAGCCCGAACGCGATGAGCGGACCGAGTGCGGCCCCGATCGTGTCGAGCATCCGATGCATGCCGAAGGCCCGGCCGAGGTGCTCGCTGGGGGTCGAGGTGCTGATCATCGCGTCGCGGGGAGCCGTGCGGATCCCCTTGCCGATGCGGTCGGCGGTGACCACTGCGGCGATCCCCGCCGCCCCCGAGGCGAACAGCAGGAACACGCGCGCGAGCGCCGAGAGCCCGTAGCCGAGGAACGCCACCCACTTCGGCCGGTCGGAGGCGTCCGCCAGCCAGCCACCCCCGAGGCGGACGAGCGCGCTGACGCCCTGGTAGAGGCCGTCGATCAGCCCGTACGCCACGGGCGTGAGGCCCACGACGACCGTGAGGTAGAGCGGGAGGATCGCCGAGACCGACTCCGAGGAGACGTCGGTCAGCAGCGAGACCACCCCGAGGATGATCACGACGCGGCCGACCGGCGGCCGCGCCGTCGACGCACCCGTCTGTGCCCCCGCGTCCGAGGCCGGCCGATCGCGCACGGAGATGTACATCCGGCTCACTCACCCCCGGCGTGCAGGGCGGCGTGGACGGAGTAGGTCGTGCGGCCCCCGTTCGCGGACACGATGAGCGTGATCACGCTTCCTCCGCGCCGGAAGGCAGCGGACTCAGACCCGAGGACGACCGCCGGGGCCTGCCGCTCGACGAGTCCACGGAGTGCCAGTCGCGTGCGGAAGGCCAGCAGCACCTCGTGGGGTGCCAGCGAGGTCGAGGCGACCAGTCCGACCTGGAGCCGGTCGCCCGAAGGGGAGATGCTGCTGCTCTCCACCGCAGACCTCTCGGTCGGCCGGAGCAGTGCGGGAAACTGCCCCACCAGCCGGCCGACCGCACTCGCCATCCGAGGAAGGGGCTTGGAGACCAGAGGCGCGACGTCCGGCTCCGCCAGCAGGTCGGACAGGTCGACGTCGGCATCCTCTGGGGCCACAGGCATCTCTGCCTCCCGCTCGTCGACGCTGCCCTCATCGCTCGAGGTCCCGTCGTTGCCTCCCGGCGTGACGTCCTCGTGGGGACCCTCCGGGTCCGTCGCCGGCGGCGCGACGGCGCTGGGGGTGGCCGTGGCCCGCGGGTCCGCCGCCCCTGCGCTGGTCGGTGCTGGCCCTGTCGACACCTGATCCGGCGCGCGGGCGCCGCTGTCGGCGCGAGGCGTGGACACGTGGCTGGCGCAGCCGACGAGCACGAGGGCCGTCACTGAGCCGAGCACAGCTGCTCGGAGACGTCGCATGGTCATGGTGTGGCCCCCCCAGGGCCGATGAGCACGAGCGTCGAGACGCCGCGGTCAGTAGGCACCGCGGTGCCCCAGGACCGCTTGGACGGTGCGGGCGAGGATCAACAGGTCGAGGCGCAGCGACCAGTTGTCGACGTACTTCAGGTCGAGCCTGACCGATTCGGCCCAGCTCAGGTCCGAGCGACCCGAGACCTGCCACAGTCCGGTCACCCCGGGCTTGACGACGAGTCGCCGGCGCGGGTCGGTGTCGTAGCGGGCGACCTCGCACGGGAGTGCGGGTCGGGGGCCGATGAGGGACATGTCGCCGCGTACGACGTTCCACAGCTGAGGCAGCTCGTCGAGCGAGTAGCGGCGCAGCCGCCGTCCCAGCGGGGTGATCCGCGGGTCGAGCTGGATCTTGAAGAGGATGCCGTCGCCCTCGTTGGCCTCGGTGAGCCCGGACCGCTCGTCCTCGGCGCCGACACCCATCGACCGCAGCTTGAGCATGGTGAACGGGACTCCGTCGCGGCCGATGCGGTCCTGGCGGAACAACGCCGGGCCCGGTGTCTCGAGTCGGATCGCGAGGCACAGCAACGCCAGCAGCGGCAGGGTCGCGACGAACGCGACGAGGGCGACGGACCGCTCGACCACGTCCTTGAGCAGGCGTCGCGGGCCGTGGAGGACGGGAGAGGTGACGTGGAGGATGTCGATGCCGCCGGTGGAGACGACGCGGGTGCGCTGCGGCTCGACGTCCAGGAGTCCGGTGCCGAGGTAGAGCTCGGCACCCACTCCGGCCAGCGACCAGTGCAGGCGACGCACCTCCACGGGAGACAGGCGCGCACCGGGGAGCACGACGAACGAGTCGGCCTGGTGGTGGTGCGCGACGGCGGAGGAGGCCTCGAAGCCGACGTAGGTCGGCAGGTCGCCGAGGGACATCTTGGACGTCCGCGTGAGGCACGCGGCGACGACCTCGTGGGTGTTGGCGGACCGGAGCTCGGCCATGGCCTCCCGGACGTCGCGCGGGCGGCCGGCGAGCACGACCCGCGGCCGCCGGTGGCGGGCACCGAGCAGCGCCGGGACGGAGCTGGCGACGCTGAGGACGGCCACCAGCTCGGCCAGGGCGACCAGGTCGACCGTGACGAACCACGGGGACACGGCGAGCACCAGCACGGCGGACCGGACGCCGGTGCCCAGGACCCGCGTGGGCCGCGCGAGGCGGCTCTCGCCGAGGACCGGGCGGCGGTAGTGGCCGGCCGCCAGCAGCAGCAGTGGCCAGGCCATGGCCGCGACGACCGCGGCCACCATCGGCACCAGGTCCAGCATCGCCGCAGCCGCGGCGAGCGTCGCGGCGAGCGCCGCGTCCAGACCGAGGGCGTGCCCCTTCGGTGCTGTCGAGGACGACAGCACGGGCGGGACGGTCACGACGGCGGCGACCGGCTCGGATGGTCGTGCCGGCCGCAGGAGCCCGCGTGGGCGGGGGATCGTCGCGGTCAGCAGTGCAGCATCGGGTGTGATCCGACCGACCGTGGTCTGCGTCATGTCACGAACCCCTCCCCCCAGCTCCCCGGCGGCACCCCTGCCGCTCGTGGTGCGAGCCTATGGACGCCTCCTGCCCGCGGCATGCCGCAAATCAGCGAAAGCCCTGCACGGCGCCGGGCCTCCGGGCGGTCCCGGCGGCGGGCAGATACCCAGTCGGTGGGATGTGCGCCGTGCCGGTCTGGACCTAGCCTCGAAGTGGTGCACCTCACTGGTCTCGCCGCACTCATGCCGTCCCTGCGCCGGCCCTCGTGGCCGCACGGGTGACGAGGGACCCCCACGCCCCGTCACCTCGGACGAAGCGAACCAGTGGCGGCGGTCGAGGATCCCCCAACCCCGGCCGCCGCCGCACCCTCCGCCGCACCCTCCCCCGCACCCTCGACAGGTGGGCGCGGCGGACGACGCTCGGGCGCGGGGCATCAGGCGCGGGCCTCAGGCGCGTCGGCCGGGGGCCGCGACCGACGGCGACTCCCGGCGGGGCCTGGGTGCCGTCGGGGGAGCGCCGAAGAAGCAGTCGTGCCACATCTCCAGGCACAGCAGGGTCCAGAGTCGGACCTCCTCGCCGGCCCCGCGCTCGTGCCGGTCGACGAGGTCGCGCACGAGCGAGCGGTCGAGGGTGTTCGCGACCCAGGAGCCGGGCCCGGTGAGCCGGTCGCGCGCGGTGTCACGCAGACCGCTGCGCAACCAGGAGTCGACGGGGACCCGGCCCGGGGACGGTCGCCGGTCGATCACCTCGTCGGGCAGGAACGGTCGCGCGACCTCACGGAGCACCCACTGGGCGGTCCCGGCGCGCACCTTCACCGAGGAGGGGAGCCGGAAGGCCAGCTCGACCAGCCGGTGGTCGAGCATCGGGGGGCGCACCTCGAGAGAGGCCGCCATCGACATCCGGTCCATCCGCTCGAGGAGGTCGTCGGGTAGGCGGTGGTGCAGGTCGTCCCGCAGCACCCGGTCCACGGGATCGGCTCCTAGCGTCGCCGACGTACGCCGCTCGAGCGGCGGCGGGGTGCCGAGCAACCGCTCCCGCTCGGGTGCGGTGAACGACTCGGACCAGGAGGTCCCCAGGTGCCGCTCCACCGGCCTCGCGAGCGTCGAGCGCAACCGCGCGGGCAGTGCCGTGGACCGCTCCGCGAGCCGGGCGTAGCGCGCCTTCGGGTGCCCCCCGAAGAGCTGGTCCCCGCCCTCCCCGGTGAGCGCCGCCGGCACGTGGTCGCGCGCCGCGCGCGCCAGGAGGTGGGCGACGACGTCGCCCGGCCCGGAGATCGGCGCGTCGCGGTGCCAGGTCAGCCGGGGCCACAGGTCCTCGAAGTCCGCCGCGCGCACCCGCACCTGGTGGTGCTGCGTGCCGAGCAGCGTGCTCAGTCGCCGCGCCCAGTGCGGCTCGTCGCCGTCGTCGAAGCCGGCGGAGAAGGTGTGGACCGGCTCGTCGCCCCGCAGCTGGCGCACCTGGGCGGCGACGAGGCTGCTGCCGAGGCTCCCGGAGAGGTGGACGCCGACGGGGAGGTCCGCGGAGAGTGCCGACCGGACGGACTCGCGTACGCCGTCACCGACCGCCTCCACCGCGTCCGCGGGGCTCCAGGCGCCCTCGGGGTCCATCTCCGGCGGCATCCAGTAGTGGGTCTCCTCGACGTGCCCGCCGGGCATGATCGAGACACGGTGCGCGGGGCGCACCTTCTTGACGCCCTCGAACAACGTGTCCGGCGCCGGCACCACCCGCGTGCCCAGGTAGGCGTCGAGGCTGCGGTGGTCGACCTGCGGCGGCGGGCCCACGGCCAGCAGGGCCTTCACCTCGGAGCCGAAGGCGAGGCCGCCCGGCACGTGGCGGTAGTAGAGCGGACGGATGCCGAGGCGGTCGCGCACCAGGTGGGTGGTGTCGGTGCGCAGGTCGTGGGCGACGAGGGCGAACTCACCCTGCAGCCGCTCGACGAAGCTGATGCCGTCGATGGCGAGCCCGGCCACCACGACCTCGGCCTCGCTGCCGGTGCGGAACGGGTAGTCCAGGTGAGAGCGGAGGCTGTCGTGGTTGGCCACCCGCCCGTCGAGCACGAGCACCCAGCGGCCGTCCCCGGAGTGCAGGGGCTGGCGGGACCGGTCCTGGTCGCCGAGGTCGAGCCTGGTGTGGGCCAGGCCGACGTCCTGGCCGACCCACACCCCGGAACGGTCGGGCCCGCGGTGGTGCAGCAGGTCGGCCATCCGGCGCAGTGCATCCGTCGCGAACGCCCCTGTCGAGAACGTCCGTATCCCCCCGATGCCGCTCATCAGCTGTCTCCCGTCACGCGCCCTGTTTCCAACCGACCTGGTTCGCCATACCGACGGCGGCCAGCTGTGACGACACCTCGAGCTTGCTCAGGATCGACTTGACCTGCGTGCGCACCGTCGCCTCCGAGACGACGCTCTCCTCCGAGATCGCCCGCACCGTGTGCCCCTCGATCAGCGCGCCCAGCACCTGTCGCTCGCGCGGCGTGAGCAGGTCGAGGCGACGGCGGAGGTCGTCGTGGACCCTCCGCTGCTTGGCCCATGCGTCGAGGAGCGTCTCGAGCTCCGCGCTGCTCGTCACCGGGAGCCCCTGGTGCAGGCGGCGTACGGTCGACAGCGCCTGCTGCAGGGCACCGCTCTTGGGCAGCACCCTGCGCGCACCCAGCCGCATGCACCCGCCCCAGCGGCCGAGGTCCTCCGAGGCGGTCAGCACCACGACGTTGATGTGGGCACGCGCCAGCGGGGCGATCAGGTTGGTGCCGTCGCCGAAGCGCCCCAGGTCGAGGTCGAGCAGCACCGTGCGCGGGTTGGCCCGCAAGGCGAGCGAGCGCAACGTGGCCATCGAACCGCCCTCCTCCGGCATCTCGAGCCGACGTACGTCGTAGCCCTCCAGCGACAGCGCGAGCTCCAGCGACTCCGCGAAGAGCACGTGGTCGTCGACGATGAGCACGCGGTGGTCAGCCCGAGCGACGCCAGCCACGGCCGTCCTCCAGAGTCAGGGCGTCCTCCGGCGAGCGCCGCACCGCCGGGAGGGAGATGACGAAGGACGAGCCGACGCCCCGGTCCTCGGCCAGGCGCAGCGAGCCGCCGTCCTCGGCCATCAACCGCTGGGCCAGGTGGAGGCCGATCCCCTCGCCGGGGGAGTCGCTGCCGCGCCGGCCCCACTCGAAGATCTGCGGCCGCTGGTCGGCCGGGATGCCGCGGCCGAAGTCGGTGACCGTGATGTCCACGGTCTCCTCGTCGCGGCGCACGACCTCCACCAGGCTGCCGTCCGACCCACCGTGGGTGACGGCGTTGTCCATGAGGATGTTGACGACCTCGGCGAGCGCGTCGAACCGGGCGTGCACCTTGTCGCCGCTGCTGCGGAGCTCGACGCGACGGCCCTTGAGCCGCTGCAGGTCGAGGATCAGGCCGAGCTCCTCGTCGAGGTCGATGTCCGTGGCGGACACGTCCTGCCCCGACAGCAGGCGCTCCATGCGGTCGAGCTCGCGTCGCACCGAGAACCAGAGGCGCTCGCGGGTCTCGGAGGAGACCTCCGGGCTGTCGAGCAGCGCCGAGCCGCTGACCAGCCCGGCCACCGTGCTCCGCAGCTCGTGCATGCGCTCGCGCTGGTCGCGCGAGGCGGAGTCCAGCACCTGCTGGAGGGTGTTGATGCGGCGGCGGTCGTCCTCGAGGGACCGGCGGATGCTGATCAGGAGGATGCTGAACCAGGCGGCACCGACGCCCGCGCGGGCCACCGAGACCCCGACAGCCCAGGTGGCGTCGCCGAGGACGGCGGTGTGGGTGAGGAGGCCCAGGGCGACGACCGGCACGGTGACGGCCAGCAGCCACGACATCGGCCGCGACAGGGCCCGCTGTCGCAGCACCAGCGCAGTGGCAGCGACGTGGGTCGCGACGAGCACGCCGATCACCGCCGGCATCAAGGTGGCCGGGGGCGTCGCCATCGGCAGCTGCAGCAGGAGGTGCCCGGCGGCGGTGAGCCCCATGCCCAGCCCGATGCCGAAGCCGTCGTCGAGCACGTGCTTGGCGCGGTGCAGGCGGAGCAGCGGCCCCACCACGGCCAGCAGGCCCAGCACGGCGACGGCGAGGAGCACGCCGATGTCGGCGGCGCTCCGGGGCAGCTGGTTGCGGAGCGCGAGCAACGTGACCAGCAGCGCCTGGGTGGCGACGAGCGCGCCCGTCGCGACGATCCATCCCGTCATCGGTCCGGCGTGCCGGCGCCAGGACACGACAGCGGCGCAGGCGGCCCCGGCGACGAAGACGCCGCTGACGACGCCGTCGCCCGGCGACGGCAGCGCCGTCGACGAGGCGGACCACAGCCGGGCGCCCCCGGATCCGATCCAACCCACGACGAGCAGGGCGAGCCCTCCCGCGACCCCCATCCCGATCTTGTGGTGCAGCTCCCCGTTGAAATGCCGGAGCATGGTTCCCCCCCAAAGCAAGCGTTGCGATTCCCTTCGGTCGGGTCCCCAAGACCCTTCCGTGCTGCCAGCCCCCGTGCCGGACGAATGCGTCCGGTGCTTCCCCACACCGAGTGGAACCCGGATCCGGGGGCGCTGGGTCGATTGTGTGGGTGTACCGAAAACGGGTCAAAGCCGGTCTGGTCCGCCATCCGAAGGGCTCCGGCAGTCTTCGTCAAGAGCACCCGAAGGCAGTGCCAAGCACGTGTGCAGGCCGTGGCAAGGTGCGAGAAGACGCGTCCCGGTCGCAGCACGGCGGTCGACGGCGCGACCGGCCTCCCCCATTTGGTTGACGTTGGGTGGTCACGGACGCCGTAGGAGTCCTCGTCGGCCACGTTTGTCCCAGGCTCGGCACGAGGGAGGCGGGATGGGAGACGCGACACCCCGCGCCCGCACGCGGCCGGAGACGACCGCCGACGGCCGGGGCACCACCTGGGTCGTCTCGCCCCACCTCCTGGTGGCACAGGCGGTGACCGCCGCGCTGCGCTCGGTGGGTGCGGACGCGGACTTCCGCGCGTGGGACGGCCTCGTCGAGGAGGCGGCAGCACGCGCGGAGGAGGGCAGGACCCGGCACGTGGTGGCCATCTTCGACGGCCTCGACGACCCGGTCGTGGTCGAGGAGGTCGGCCGGCTCGTGGCCCTCGGCGACGTACGGGTCGCGGTGGTGACGTCGGACCCGTTCGCCTTCTGGTGGGGCGGGCTCGTGGCCGACGGTGCCGTCGACGTCGTCACGACCGCCACCTCCATCGACCAGCTCGCCGACGTGGTGGATCGTCTCTCCTCCGGGTCAACCTTGATGGAAACTGGAGAACGCGCCGAGCTGCATGCCAGGTGGACAGAAGCCCTTGACAGGCGTCAGGACCTCGTTGCGCTCATGCGGACGCTCTCCCCGCAGCAGCTGCGGGTCCTGGAGCTGCTGGCCTCCGGGAGCCGGGTCCGTGAGGCGGCCGAGGTCATGGGGGTGGCCGACGGCACGGTCCGCAGCCACGTCAAGTCGCTGCGCAGCAAGCTGGGGGCGCGCACCCAGCTGGAGGCGGTGGCGATGCTGCGCCAGGTCCAGGAGAGCGGCGTCGCCGCCGACATGGTGCCCCGCCCACGGACGTGATGGCTGCCGCGAGCGGACGCTCGCGCGTCGATAGGCTGCCGACATGACCCCACACCCCGACGAGCCTCGCTTCGCTCCCCTCGACGCAGGGACCCCGGAATGATCGATCCCACCACGCTCGACGACCATGCCTTCGCCGTCTGGGCAGCCGAACGCGCCGGCACCGTGCTGCTCGACGTACGCGCGGGGGCGGCGGCCGACGGCCTCGAGGGCAAGGCCCTGAAGGACGCCGGGGACGCCGCCGCACAGGCCGAGCTCGACCGGGTCCTGACCCAGCACCGCCCGGGCGACGCCGTCCTGTCCGAGGAGGCGGCCGACGACAAGTCACGCCTCACCGCGCGCCGGGTCTGGATCATCGACCCGCTCGACGGCACCCGAGAGTTCTCCGAGCCGCCGCGCGACGACTGGGCGGTCCACGTCGCGCTCTGGGAGGACGGCGACCTCGTGGCGGGCGCGGTCGCCCAGCCGGCGCTGGGGGAGACGTTCCACACCGGCCGCCCCAGCGTCGTACCTCCGCGCACCTCCGAGCGTCCCCGCATCGCCGTGTCGCGCAGCCGCCCACCGGCCTTCGTCGAGGCGCTGGCCGCGGAGCTCGACGCCGAGCTCGTCCCGATGGGCAGCGCGGGCGTGAAGGTGATGAGCGTGGTGCGCGACATCGCCGACGCCTACGTCCATGCCGGTGGGCAGTACCAGTGGGACAACGCGGCACCCGTGGCGGTCGCCCGCGCGGCGGGTCTGCACTGCAGCCGCGTGGACGGCTCGCCCCTGGTCTACAACGCCGACGACACCTCGCTGCCCGACCTCATCGTCTGCCGGCCCGAGCTGGCCGAGCAGATCGTGGACTTCGTACACCGCAACGGCACGGACTGACGCCGCGGTGACCTCCTTCGTCTCGCACACCACCGTCGACTGCCACCACGCCTACGAGCTCTCCGAGTGGTGGAAGGGGCTGCTGGGCTACGTCGACGTCGAGGGCGATCCCAACGAGCCCGGCCACGAGGAGTGCATGATCCTCGACCCGGACACCGGGCACTCGATCCTCTTCATCGAGGTCGCCGACACGGAGCTGCCGGCCAAGCGGATCCACTTCGACGTCCGCCCGCGCGAGGGCACCCGCGACGACGAGGTCACGCGCGTGCTCGCGATGGGGGCGCGCCAGGTGGGTGACCAGCGCGGGAAGTACGGGCCGGGGAGCGGCTGGGTCGTTCTCGCCGATCCCGAGGGCAACGAGTTCTGCATCCTGCGCTCGCAGGCCGAGGTCGACGGGACCCTCTAGGGGGGCCCTCAGGGCAAGCGCTCGGGGTGCGCAGCGACGTACGACTGCACGGGCACGGGGCGACGATGGGCGTAGCCCTCCGGCAGCCAGACGCTCCCGACGCGGGTCAGGTAGTAGACCTGCCACGCGAGGTAGCCGCGGAGCTGGTGCGGGTCGCGCTGCATCGCCCGTGCGTGGAGGGTGACGCCGCGGACGTAGGCCCAGGAGTTGTTGTAGCGCCACAGCGCCGCGCCCTTGTCGCGGGCGAACCCGTTGGCGCGCAGCAGCCGGCCGGCGGCGAGGATCGCGTCGTGGGCGTCGTCGATGTCGCCGCCCGCGCCGTAGATGTCCCACGTGGTCGGGATGAACTGCATCGGTCCCTGCGCACCCGCCACCGACGTGCCCCGGATCCGGCCGAAGGCGGTCTCGACGAGGTTGATCGCGGCGAGGTACTCCCAGTCCACGCCGAAGCGGCGCTCCGCCTCGCGGTAGCTGCGCAGCAGGGTGCGGGCCGGGGCGGGCGCCACGATCCGCCACGCGGGCAGCTCGTCGGCGAGGTCGGCGTTCGACGTGGGGTGCATCGAGCGGAACTCGCGGCGCGCTGCGACGTTGGCGCGCACCCAGGCCGCGTTGCCCGGCCCGAGCCGGTCGAGCACGCGGGGCAGCCAGGCGGGGCGTACGGCGACCTCGCGGATCGCGAGCTGGGCGGTGTGCCCGGCCGCGGCGAGGAGGTCCGGGTCGGGGGCGCCCGAGCGGATCACCCGCTGCGCCGCGGTCACCATGGCCGCCGCCTCGGCGGGCGTGGCGGGACGGC
>NZ_JAOPWY010000172.1 GCF_025965415.1 Nocardioides sp. | reverse complement strand
CTCGCGGACCGCTGCGCGGGCGTCGTCCGGTCGGGCGCGGCGGCGGCCTCGCCGCTGCGGCTGATCGCGTTCTTGGTGGTCGGGTCGTTGTGCACGTGCCCGTGACCGTCGGAGAGGGCGCCGCCGGCGACCGTCTCGATGCCGGCCCTGCCCGGGTGCGTGTGCGGCCGGCTCTCCGCCGCGACCTCCGCACGCTGCCGCACCTGGGCGTCGTACGTCGTCGACAGGCTGGCCGTGGCGGGCCCGCTGGGGGCCGCGGAGAGGACGCCGCCGGTCACCAGCACGCCGGCTGCCAGGAGCGAGATCGCGATGCGCTGCACGGGGCGGTGGGTCGGGGTCACGGCACCTCCTTGTCGTCTGAGGCCTCAACGAGGGTGGCCCACGACGGGCTACGTGACCACCGTCTCCGCCGTCACCGCACAGCCGCCGCGCCGCTGACCCGTCGCGTCAGCCGGGTGGCCGTCGCGGTCACCGCGGCCGCGATCGCGGGGACGTCCGCCGCGGCGTCGCTCGGGAAGGTCACCGCGACGCCGGCCACGGGGTGCGCGTTGTGGTCGAGCACGGCAGCCGCGACGCTCTGCAGGCCCGGGGTCACCTCGCCGTCCTCGGTGGCGTGCCCGCGCTGCCGGGTCGCGGACAGGAGGGCGCGCAGTGCGCTGAGCGACGCCGGTCCCTTGCCGTGGCGGTCGACGAACGCGTCACGGTCGGGATAGAGCGCCCGCACCTGGCTGGCCGGGAGCGCGGCCAGGATGGTGCGCCCCGACGCGGTCAGGTGCGCCGGCAGGCGTACGCCGACGTCGGTGACCAGCGGCGGCCGCCCGGGCGCGCGCTCCTCGATGACGTAGAGCACGTCGCGACCGTGCAGCACCGCGAGATGGGCGCCGTGGCCGGTGCGGTCGACCAGCTCGGCCAGCGGGCGGCGGGCCAGCCGGGCGAGCGGCTCCTGCCGGGTGAAGCCGCTGCCGACCTCGAAGGCCGCGACCCCGAGGCCGTAGCGGTGCTCGTCGGGCAGGTGCACGACGAAGCCCTCGTCGATCATCGTGTTGAGCAGGTGGTAGGCCGTGCTGCGCGGCAGGTCGCAGGCCCGCACGATCCGGTCGAGCGGGACGGGATCTGCCTGCGTGGCCAGGAACCGCAGCACCCGCAGGGTGCGGGTCGCGGCGGGAACCTGGCTCACGCGACAGATCGTGGCACGTCAGCGCCTTCTGTGGTGCCTGTCCATCTCCTGCATCACCGCGCGGGCCGTCCGGTGGCCGATGGAGTAGGCGTCGGTCACCGCGTCGCGGAAGTGGAACCCGCCCCAGATCCGCGCGTTGAGGGCGTCGTACTCCAGCTGGGTGAGGGTGGCGTAGGTCCTCGGGGCGGTCGGGAAGTTGCTCGAGCGCAGCTCCAGGGGTGTCGTCTCGCCGAGGCGGGTGCGGATCACCTCGACCGCGGGACCGGTGAGGCACCCGTGCCCGCTGACGTAGTCGGAGTACGGCGGACTGGGCAGCAGCGGCGTCCAGCCGGCCTCCGGCTGGGTGTCGGGGTTGCCGTCGTCGGCGGCCGCGGCGATCGCCTGGAACGGACGCCAGAAGCCGACGTCGCGCTTGAGCTGCCAGCACCTGATGAGCGAGTCGGTCATCGCGCCGTGGATCGTGGCGAACAGCGAGGCTGCCTCCTGGATGCCGACCGGGTGCGCCTCGAGGTAGCGGACGAGTGCGTCCCCGACCATCGTGGCGGAGTTGCTGTTGAAGAACACCGCGGTGTCGGCCTGCGCCTGGGTGCGGACGGTCGGTCCGGTGCCGCCGAGCAGCCGCACCTCGGTGTAGTCGGTGGTGTAGTCGGCACTCGTCAGCGCGTCCGGCCCGTCGACGCGGGCCAGCCGGTGCACCACGAGCGGGCGCATCGAGCCGATCCAGGCGGCCAGCATGTCCGTCGCCGGTGGCGTGGGCTGCCAGGTCCCGATCGCCGGCGGGAGCGTGTAGTGGATGGAGGTGTCGCCGTAGCCGTCGTCGGCGCGCTCGTCGATCAGGTCGGCGGCCACCGCCTTCCCGATCCGGGTGCCGCGGTCCTCGGCTGCGCCGTCGGGAACACCGGCCAGCGAGGTGACGAGCTGGGCGTCCAGCGCGCTCGCGGCGGCCGGCACGTAGTGGACCAGCACGTCGTGGGCGGCGTTCGCGGCGGCGGCGGTCTCGGAGCTGTCGTGCCGCCGCGCCGACCACTGCACGGCGTCGTACATCGCGGTCGACGTGTAGCCGAGCAGCGGCACTCCGACCGGGATGGGCGTGGCGGGATAGATGCTGGTGAATGCCGTGCGCTCCCAGTCGAGGACCACCTGGGCGCTCTCGGTCGACGACGGCGGTGGGTGGGGGTGCGTGCGGTGCGGCCCGCCCGACGTGGCGGGAGGCATGGCGAGGGCCGCGCCGGTCAGCAGGACTGCCGAGGCCAGGACGGTGTGCGTGCGGAGGTGCTTCATGGGGTGGGCCTTCCTCGGGACGACATCAGTCACCAGAGTCGGCTCGGCGAGGCACGGATCGGTATTCGCCTTTGCGCGAATTCGCGGTGTCAGCCGAGGCGCTCGAGCCGCTCGCGGAGGTCGAGGTCCGGGAGGTCGCGGCCCTGGAGGCGAGCGACGGCGGCGACCCGGCTGGTCACGCCGAGCTTGCGGTAGCTGTTCTCGAGGTGCTTGCGGATCGTCGACGGAGCGACGAACAGGTCGGCGGCGATCTCCGCGTTCGACCGGCCGGCCGCGACGTGGCTGAGCACCCGACGCTCCTGCGTGGTCAGCGACGCGGGCAGGGCGGGAGTGGGTCGCTCACGCGTGAGGCGGGCCAGGGTCGGCGCCAGCATCCGGAGCATCGCGAGGTCGCGGTCGGTGAACGGTCCCTGCCGGTCGAGGAACAACTGGACGAGACAGGTGGCGCCGTTGCGGAAGCCGATGGCCACGCTGTCCCACTGCGCCGGCAGGCCACCGAAGCAGGCCTCGGCCGCGCGCGGGTGCTCGCTCCAGTGCATGATCCCGAGGTAGTGGGGTCCTCCGGGGGACTTCTCGAGCTCGAGCGTGTCGATGTCGCCGCTCAGGAGGATGCCGTCGGTGAGCGCGTAGGAGCCGTCCTGGAACACCGCACCGACCTCGTCGGCCGGGATCAGCACCGCCAGGTCCTCGAGGGCCCGTCGCGACGGCAGCGGCGACCCCGGGCATGGCTCAGCACCCAGCAGGTCGCGGAGGGCCCACTGCTCCCTGTCGTTGAGCACGAGGCGTGGCATGGCGTGTCCCAGTCCTCGATGCTAGTGCGAGGCCCGGGATTCCTCCGACTGGTCCAGACGACCTGCCCCGCCCGCAGGCGCGGGGTCAGGCCTTGTCGGAGTCCTTGCGGGTGAACCAGCCGCCACTGGTGCCGTCGCTCTCCATCGGCTTGCCCGGCATGTCGTTGGCCCCGGGAGTGCGGCGCGGCAGCAGCGGGGTGCCGTCGGCGGCCTGGCCCTCGGCCTGGGCCTCGGCTGAGGGGGCCGAGGGCGGCTGCGTCGTCGGCTCGGTCGGGGTCTCGTGCTGCGTCACCGTCTCGGTGGCCGGCTCCGCCTGCGGCGCGGCCTCGGGCTCGCGGTTGACCTCGGAGGGCGGGGTGGGCTGCTGGTCGACCGTGCCGCCGACCTGGGGCGCGTAGTCGTCGGCCCGGTGGTCGACGCGCGGGTCCAGCCGGTCGGCGGCGCGCACCTCCGCCTCGTGCTCGGCCTCGGCCTGCGAGGCGGCCACGCGTGCCTGCTCGGCCTCGGCCTGCGCCCGCTCGGCGGCGAGCCGCGC
>NZ_JAOPWY010000149.1 GCF_025965415.1 Nocardioides sp. | reverse complement strand
CCCCCCACGCCGGATCCGTCCTGGCGTGCTCGCGCAGCGCCCACCCGAGTGCCTTGCGGACGAAGAAATCCCTGCCGTACGCCGTGTCGTCGAGGTTGGCGACCAGCACCCGCTCCAGCAGGTCGGTGTCGGTGACCTCCCGGTGCCGCAGCTGCGCGAGCACCGCCGTACGCCTGACCCACAGGCTGTCCTCGTCGACCGACCAGGCCCCCACGACCGGCGTGACGTCCGCGCGGTCGTCGAGCAGGACCTGTCCGACGAGGTGGGAGGCGATCTCGTCCACCACGTCCCACCAGGCGCCGGTGCGCACCAGGTGCTCGAGCAGCGGCAGCAAGCCCGGGTCGAGCCACTGGGCGTAGGACCGGTGGCGCAGCAGGGCGACCGCGGCGTACCACTCCTCGCGGTGCGTCACGTCGTCCCACAGCTCGAGGACCGCGGCCTCCCACGAGCCGCGGTCGACGAAGCGGTGCTCGACGAGGAGCGGCCTGAGGAGCGCCCTCAGCTCGGGTGCGGTCAGCCCGACGTAGGGCAGCGCGGACTTCATGTAGGCCCGCTGCTGCGCCGCGCGCTCGGGGTCGCCGGTCTCCGCGAGCGCAGCCCGGACCGCACCGACGTACGTCACCCGGCCATCCTCTCAGGGGCGAGCCTCGTAGACGTGGTTGAACGGGGTCTCGGCCACGCGGCGGAACCGGGTGAACCCCGCGTCGGTCACGACCTGCCGGATCGCCGCCTCCCCGGCCTGGGCCCCGAGCGCGTAGCCACCGGGCTGCGACACCGCGTTCGGCACGCACAAGAAGGTCGAGAAGCCGTAGAACACCCGCCCCACCGGGTTGAGGTTGTCGGCCACCGTGTCCCCCGCCGCCGGCTCCACGATCATCCAGGTGCCGTCGGCGGCCAGGGAGTGCCGCACGTGCCGGGCCGCGCCGACCGGGTCACCCATGTCGTGCAGGCAGTCGAAGGTCGTGACCAGGTCGAGGTCGCGCTCGTCGAGCGACTGCGCGCCGGCGACGTCGAAGCGCACCCGCTGCTGGACCCCGGCGTCGGCCGCATGCCGGCGAGCCGCCTCGATGGACCCCTCGTGGTAGTCGGACCCGACGAACGTGCTCGCCGGGAACGCCTGGGCCATCAGCACGGTCGAGGCGCCGTGACCGCAGCCGAGGTCGGCGACGCGGGCGCCCCGCTCCAGCCGGTCGGCGACCCCGTCCAGCGCGGGGATCCACTCGGGGAGCAGGTGCATGAGGTAGCCCGGGCGGAAGAAGCGTTCGCAGCCGGTGAAGACGTCCTGGTCGTGCTCGTGCCACCCGTAGCCGGATCCCGTGCGGAAGGCGTGCTCGATCTCCGGGAGCGCCTTGAGCGCACCGAGGGCGAGCTCGAAGGCACCCGGGAGGAAGACCGGTCCGTCGGGGTCCGTGAGGGCGAACGCCTTCTCGGGCGTCATCGAGTACGTGCCGGTGGCGGCGTCGTGCTCGACGTAGCCTCCGGCGGCCTGCCCCCGCAGCCACTCGTCGACGTAGCGGGGGTCGGTACCGGTCGCGGACGCCAGGGACTGCGCGTCGGCCGGGCCCTGGGCCAGGCTCCGGTAGAGGCCGAGCCGCTCCCCCAGCAGCACGTTGCCGGCGCCCACGGTGGCGCCGAGGTCGCCGACGAACGCGCCGACGAACGCCATCAGGGTGTCCATGTCGATGCTCGGTTGCGCGGTGTCGTTCCTCTGGTCGGTGGTGGTCATGTGGGTCTCCTCATTTCGGCACCCCGGGTGGATGCTGGTCGGGGAACGATGCGCGGCACCGGTTGCGTCGCGATTGCAACCGCGCTGCAACCACCGGGTCGGAGCCTCGTCCCGAGGGAGCCGGAGCGGACACCGGCACGGGAGGACCGGCATGCGAGCACGTGACGCCGACACCGACGGATTCATCGACGTCGCCGGCGTACGCCTGGCCTGGGAGTCCTACAACGACACGGCGGCAACGACGGTGCTCTTCGTGCCGATCGACACCTGCGTCACCAGCCGGGCGTGGAAGGGCCAGGTCGCCTACCTCGCCCAGCACTTCCGGGTGGTGACCGTCGACCCGCCCGGCAACGGCCGCTCGGGGCGCGCGCTCGACCCCGAGGCGTACGGCGACCTGAGGATGGTCGACAGCACCGTCGCCGTGATGGACCACCTCGGTGTCGAGCGGGCGGTCCTCGCCGGCATCTGCGTCAGCGCGTGGCAGGCGCTGCTCACCGCCGCGCTGCACCCCGACCGCGTGCAGGGGGTGGTCGCGGTCGCGCCCTGGGCCCGGGACCGCACGCCGCCGTTCCCCGTTCGCCTCGAGTCGGCCCAGCACTACGACGAGGAGCTCGACGACTACTCCGGCTGGCGGGGCAACAACCGGCACTACCTGCCCGAGCACTGGCCGGAGTTCGCGGAGTTCTTCTTCGACCAGATGCTCCCGGAGCCGCACTCGACCAAGCAGCTCGAGGACATCGTCGGGTTCACCCGCGAGACCACGGGCGCCGTCATCCTGGCGGAGAACGACGCCCCGCGGTTCCCCGACACCGTGGAGGAGGCCGAGCGGCTGCTGCGCGGCATCTCCGCACCCGTCCTCGTCGTGCAGGGGACGGCCGACCTCTGCCAACCCCAGGGACGGGCTCGCAGCGTGGTGGAGTGGACGGGTGCCGAGCACCTGGTCCTCGAGGGCTCGGGTCACCTGCCGATGGCACGGCACCCGGTGGTGGTCAACCGGGCCGTCAAGGCCCTCGTGGACCGCGCGAGCCGGTCGCCCGCCCCGTCGCGGACTCCCCGCGCTCGCCGCCGTCGCCCGCGGGTGCTCTACCTCTCCTCGCCGATCGGACTGGGGCACGCCCGGCGCGACCTCGCCGTGGCCGACGCGATGCGCGAGCTGCGACCGGACGTCGAGGTGCAGTGGCTGACCCAGTCACCGGTCACCGAGTTCCTCGAGCGGCGTGGCGAGGTGGTCCACCCGGCCTCGCGCCTGCTCGCCAGCGAGTCCGGCCACTTCGAGGCCGAGTGCGGCGAGCACGACCTCCACGCCTTCGACGCCGTACGCCGCATGGACGAGGTGCTGGTCAACAACTTCATGGTGTTCGACGACCTGGTCGAGCGGGAGTCGTTCGACCTGTGGGTCGGTGACGAGGCCTGGGACCTCGACCACTTCCTCCACGAGCACCCGCGCCTCAAGCGCGCGCCGTTCGTCTGGATGACCGACTTCGTCGGCTGGGTGCCGATGCCCGACGGGGGTGAGCGGGAGGCGTTCCTGACCGCCGACTACAACGCCGAGATGGTCGAGCACGTCGCCCGCTCGCCCGGGCTCCGCGACCGGTCCGTGTTCATCGGCGACGCCGCGGACGTCGTCGACCTGCCGCTGGGTCCGGACCTGCCCAGCGCCCGGGACTGGACCGAGCAGCACTTCGACTTCGCCGGCTACGTCATGGGGGCTAGGCCGGACCCCGGGCGTCGCGGGGAGCTGCGCCGGTCTCTCGGCTACGGCGACGACGACGTGGTCTGCCTCGTGTCGGTGGGCGGGTCGGGCGTGGGCCACCACCTGTTGCGGCGGGTGGCGGCGGCGTACGAGCCGGCCGCCGCGCGGATCCCCGGGCTGCGCATGGTGCTGGTCGCCGGTCCGCGGGTCGACCCGGACTCCCTCGACGTGCCGGCCGGGGTCGAGGTGCGCGGGTTCCTGCCCGATCTCGACCTGCACCACGCCGCCTGCGACGTGGCCGTCGTGCAGGGCGGGCTCAGCACCACGATGGAGCTGACCGCCGCGGGGCGCCCGTTCGTCTACGTGCCGCTCCAGCACCACTTCGAGCAGCAGGTGCACGTGCGGCACCGTCTCGACCGGCACCGTGCCGGGCGGGCGCTGGACTACGCCGACACCGGCCCGGACCGCGTGGCCGAGGAGCTCGTGACCTGCCTGGCGCAGCCCGTCGACTACCTGCCGGTCCCCTCCGACGGGGCCGAGCGCGCCGCACGGCTGACGCTCGAGGCGCTCTGACCCAGCGCGTCGACCCGGCGCCGGATGGCCGGCCAGGCCGTCGTCGTGGCCTCGCGCAACGGGGCGAGGAGCCGCTCGGCCTCCTCGTCGTCGCCCCGGGCACCGGCGGCTCCGGCGAGCAGGAGGTGGACATCGGCGCCGAGGACCCAGGCGCGGCCGGGCGGGCATGTCACGTGGGAGAGCGCGTCCGCGGCGCCTCGGGTGTGCTCGCCGGTGAGGGCCGCGAGCGCGGCGGCGCAGAGCAGCCGGCCGGGGCGGGC
>NZ_JAOPWY010000103.1 GCF_025965415.1 Nocardioides sp. | reverse complement strand
AGTCGGGGCACCAGACCACCATCACCCTCATCGGGCCGTCACCGGACGCTCACCCGGTCACTCGGCGGATGTCGCGCACCCGCCGGTCGTCGCCGGTCTCGAGGCGGCGCACCCCGGGCCAGGTGAGCTCGGCGTGCTGCGGCGCTCGTGTCCCCCGGCGTACGACGACCCGTGCCCGACGCTCCTGCAGCTGCCCCGTGCCGGCCGACGGACCGCTCCAGCCGGACTCCTCGATGCTCAGCCGGGCCTCGACCCGCGGCCAGTGGCCGTGGACCACCAGCACGGCGGAGCGCGTGCGTAGCCGGGAGTCGAGGATGCCCGCCGTGCGCTCGTCGACGGAGGCGGGCGGGCGCAGGACCACCACCCGGAGCACGTCGACGAGCGCCGCCGTCACCTCCAGCCAGTGCTCGCCGGGATCGGGCACCAGCACCGTGCGCGAGAGCTCGATCCCCAGCTCGGCCGCGGCCTCGGCCCCGAAGTCGGCGCACCCCGCGAACCCGACCCACTCCCCGGCCTGCGAGGCTCCTGCCGCCAGTGCGAGCGCCAGCGACGCGGAGTCGACGGCGTAGGTCGCCCCGGCGTGCAGGGGCACCAGGTCGGCCAGTCCCGCCAGGGTCGGGACGGGCTGTGCGGCCGGCTTGCGCTCCATCGCGGCCACCCGCTCGCGCAGCTGCTCGACCACCGAACGCCCCGGGTCGAGCGCGGCGACGGAGCGGGTGGACGACATGCGCCTATCGTCGAACACGTGTTCGAACGAGTCAAGCGAGCGCGAGATTTCTCCGGCCCCGACCGGCATAGTCTGCCGTGCTGCCGGGTTGACCCCGACGGACATGTTCCCCCGAGGAAGGACAAGCGAGATGCGTGCTGTCGTCTACACCGAGAGCGGCGACTCCTCCGTGCTGGAGCTGGTCGAGCGCGAGGTCGCGGAGCCCGGTCCCGGCGAGGTCCGGGTGCGGATCGTCCGCGCCGGGGTCAACCCCACGGACTGGAAGTTCCGCGCCGGGGGCATGGGTGAGCTCGCCTTCCCCGAGATCGTGCCCGGCCAGGACGGTGCCGGCGTGATCGACGCCGTCGGCCCCGAGGTGTCCGACCTCGCGGTCGGCGACCGGGTCTGGACGATGCTGGCCCAGCACACGCGCCCCGGTGGCACGGCGCAGGAGCACGTCGTGCTCCCGGTCGCCAACGTCGCGGCGCTGCCCGACGCGGCGTCGTACGACGTGGGCGCATCGCTCGGCGTCCCGGCGGTCACAGCCCACCGCGCCCTGACCACCTCCGAGGGCGGTCCCGCCAGGCTCGCGCCGGGGGCTCTCGACGAGATGACCGTGCTCGTCCAGGGCGGAGCGGGTGCGGTCGGCAACGCGGCGATCCAGCTCGCGAGGTGGGCCGGGGCGACCGTGATCACCACCGTGAGCAGCGAGGAGAAGGCCGACCTCGCGAGGGCCGCCGGCGCCCAGCACGTCGTCAACTACCACGAGGGCGACACGGCTGCGTCGATCCGCGACCTGGCGCCGGACGGCGTCGACATCGTCGTCGAGGTGGCGCCGGCGCAGAATCTCCGGCTCGACGTGCAGGTGGTGAAGCCGCGCGGCACCATCGCGATCTACGCGAACAACGGCGGCGACGTGGTGAGCCTCAGCGTCCGCGAGACGTTCTCGACCAACGTGCGCTTCCAGTGGGTGCTGCTCTACACCGTCGGCGAGTCGGCGCTGCGCGCGGCGGCCGAGGACATCACCGCAGCGGTCGGGGACGGTGGGTTCGGCGTCGGCGACGAGCACGGGCTGCCGGTCCACCACTACCCGCTCGAGCAGGCGGCCGAGGCGCACGCCGCGGTCGAGGGCGGCGCGGTCGGCAAGGTGCTGATCGACGTGGCCGCCTCCTGAGCCGAGCACGGAGCCCGGCCGGTCGGGCGACCGTTCACGCTGAAGTGGACCCGGGCCCGCGGGTGGTGGGGGAGCCCGAGAAGTCGGCGGGGGTGCGGACGAGGAGGAACGCCACCGCGAGCAGCCACGCGCACCAGACGACGTACCCGGCGAAGTTGGTCAGGCTCGCGGCCTCCACGAGGGGGACGACCACCCCGGTGGCGATCAGGCCGGCCGCGACGACCCCGACGACGGCCAGCCAGCGCGGCAGGATGGTGCGACTCAGGGCGACGACCACCAGGACCGTGAAGGTCGCGGTGAGCGCGTAGCCGAGGGTCTCGCCGATCGCCTTGCCGAGCACGATGTGCCACAGCTCGAAGCGGTCCTCGGCGCTGGCGCGACGGGTCGGGTCGAGGGCGTCCTCGCTGATGCCCGGGACGAGGGTCACCCAGCGCTGCAGGCCGACGACCTGGACGGTCGCGGCGGCGATCCCGACGCCGGCGATCCAGCGACCGAGTCGGCCGCCGGTGATCCGGCCGAGCCAGACGCCGGCCGGTGCCATCAGCGCGGCGCTGACGGCGAGGACGAGGAACCAGGCCATCACCACGCTCCGGTGCTCCCGGAAGAGCGCCAGGACGTCGGCGGTCGGCTCCTCGAGGATCTGCGGGTACTCGAAGACCGACCCGAGGACCGTGAAGCCCGCGATGGCGAGGCCGGAGGCGAGCGCCAGGGCGGCACCGGCCCGCCGTGCCGTGGTGCGGTCGGACGCGTGGACACGAGAGTGGTCGAGAGTGGTCATGGTGGGCTCCTGGTCGGGACGGGTGGTCACGGGACGGGTACGGCGGCGCGCTCGGCGTACCACGCGAGGGTGGTGGCCAACGCCTCGTCGAGCGGCGTGGCGAGGTCGCCGAAGGCGGCTCGGAACGCGCCGTCGTCGACCACCCACGGGGCGGTGAACTGGTAGAGCGTGTGGAGGTACTCGCGCATCTCCGGCTTGAACAGGCCGATGAGGCGGAGGGTGGGGCGCCCGGCCGCCAGGAGCCGGGGCCTGTGACCGGCGAGCTGGTAGACGCGCGTCACCACCTCGCGGATGGTGCGGGCCCCGGCCACCGGGAGGTGCCAGACCCGTCCCGTGGCGCCGGGTGCGGTGCCGAGGACGATCAGGGCGGCGGCCACGTCGGGTGTGTAGGAGTAGCTGTGCGGCTGGTCCGCGTCACCCATCACCTGGGCGGTCCGGCCGGCGAGCGCGGCCCCGAAGACCGCCTCGCCCAGGGCCGACCTGGTCGCACCCGGTCCGAAGTAGTCCGACGCGCGGCCGATGACCACCTCGACCTCGCCGGCGGCGTGGGCCCGGAGCAGCTCCTCGGTCATGGCGGCCCGGGTCGCGGACTTCGACGACGTCGGGTTGGCCGCCCTCGTCTCGACCAACCGGCGGCCGCGGGGCGGACCGTAGGCGTAGAGGTTGTCGAGGACCACGAGCCGGGCGCCAGCGCCGGCGGCGCCCGCGAGGACGCCTCGCTGGAGCGGCGGGAACTCCTCGCTCCAGCGGTCGTAGCTCATCGCGTTGAGGCAGAAGTAGACGACGTCCGCTCCCTCGCAGACGTGGAGGGCGAAGTCGGGGTCGGCGGCGTCCCCGGCGACCACGGTGGCGCCCGGGAAGGTGCCGCGGCCGTCGCGGTTCACCGCGACGACGTCGTGGCCGGCCGCGACCAGCTGCTCGACGAGGGGGCGGCCGACCTGGCCGGTGCCGAAGACGACGTGACGCATCAGGAGCTCTTCTCTGTGAAGGAGCGGGTGTGGAGCAGGACGGGCAGGACGGCGGTGAGCAGGGTGACGGTGACGGCGCCGGCGGCCCCGAAGACGGTGAACTGCTCCTCGACCTGCACGCCTGCCGCTGTGGTCACGGCCCAGCCGATCGCCCAGGCGGCGGCGAGGTAGGCGGGCCACAGGAGGGCGACGGGACCGATCCGGCGTACGAGCACGAGGGACTGCGCGGCACCGACGCCGAGGCCGGAGATCGCCCCCTGGACCACCAGGTCCCCGAGCCCGGTCCGGTGGTCGACCACCGACGAGCCGACGGCGAGTCCGACGGCCAGCCCGGCGGCGGTCGCGGTCACCCAGGTGAGGAGGTCGGCCCTCATGGCGACGGCCTGCGCGGCGCCGAGGACGGAGCCGGTGAGCAGTCCGCCCAGGATCGCGGCGGCAGGAGAGTCGACGGGGCCGCTGACGACCATCGCCGCGAGCCCGCCGAGCGGGAACCCGAGGAACGACACCATCCAGCGAGCCACGGTGCGGGTCAGGGGCGGGTGAGCGGAGCGGTGCGGGGCGGTGCCGAGCTGGGACATGGGTGTCTCCTTCTGGTCAGTGCTGGGGGATGGGCCGGCCCGCGATCCACGCGGCCAGCACGTGGTCGGGATGGTCGGCGAGGTGGTCGCGGACCAGGACGTCGAGCAGGTGGGCGTCGCCGCGCAGGTGCGCCTGCGCGAGGACCACCAGCTGACGCTCGCGGGGGTCGGTGGCGAGCTCGCGGGCGCGGGCGAGGTGGCCGACGTCGCGGGTGAGCATCGCCGCGGCGACGAGGACGGACGCCGAGTCGGTCGTCGCGGCCCGGGCGAGGAGCTCGCCGGAGGCGCGGGGGTCACCGCCGACGAGGCGGTGGAGGAGGGTCTGGTCGGTGGGCACGTGACCACACTGGACGTGGGCGCTGACGGCGCGCTGACGACCGCTGACGACGCCAGTGACGTGACCCCGGAACGGCCCTAGGCTCGGACGGTGCTGACCGTGTCGGTCCTCGGGACAGTCGAAGCACGTCGAGGCGACGTGCGCCTCGACCTGCCCGCGGGCAAGACCTCCGAGCTGCTGGCCCGGCTCGCGCTGGCCGCGGGGTCGCACGTGCGGGCGGACGCGCTCATCGAGGACCTGTGGTCCACGCCGACCGGTCGCAACACCCTGCAGTCGAAGGTGTCCCAGCTGCGCCGGGCCCTGGCCGACAAGGACCTGGTCCGCGGTGACCAGGACGGCTACACCCTGGCCATCGACCCGGGGGCCGTCGACGCCGTCCGCCTCGAGGCGCTCGCTGCCGAGGTCGTCGAGGCCCGGACCGCAGGCGATCCGGCCCGCGCGCTCGAGAGGTCGCGCGAAGGACTGGCCCTGTTCAGGGGCGAGGTGCTGGCCGAGGTGGGTGACTGGGCAGCGCCGCACCGCACCCGGCTGGAAGAGCTGCGGCTGGGGCTGGTCGAGGACGCGATGGCCGTCCGGGTCGAGCTCGGCGCGGGCAGTGAGGTCGTGGCCGAGCTCGAGTGGCTCGTCGAGCAGCACCCTCTGCGGGAGGGTCTGTGGACCTCGCTCATCACCGCGCTCTACCGCGCCGGCAGGCAGGCCGAGGCGTTGGCGGCGTACGGGCGGGTGCGGAACGCGTTGGTCGACGAGCTCGGCATCGAGCCCGGTGCGGCCCTGCGCTCGTTGGAGAGGCAGGTGCTCCAGCAGAGCCCGAGCCTGGACGCCGGGGATCCGAGCGTGGTGGTCGCCGTCCCGGGCAACCTGCCCGCGCCGGGCGCCCCGCTGGTCGGTCGCGAGGAGGACCTGGCGGGTCTGGCGTCCGCGATGGGTGACCACCGGCTGGTCACCGTGGTCGGCACGGCCGGGGTCGGCAAGACCCGGCTCGCCACCGAGGTCGGTCGCGGGCCCGCGGCTGCCGGCGGGGTCTGGCTGGTGCGGCTGGACGCGGTCGACGCGACGGCGGACCTCCCCCAGGTCGTGGCGGAGACCCTGCACGTCACGGGCGGAGGATCGGCACTGCTCGAGCGGCTCTCCGGCTCGGGCACGGTCCTGCTGCTCGACAACTGCGAGCACGTCGCGGCCTCCGCAGCCGCCCTCGTCCGTGGGCTCCTCGACGCGGTGCCCCACGTCCGGGTCCTCGCGACGAGCCAGGTACCGCTGGGGCTCGACGACGAGCACGTCCACGTGCTGGAGCCGCTGACCCACGACCGGTCCGTGGAGCTCTTCACCCGTCGAGCCCGGGAGACGAGACGTCGGCTCGTGCTCGACACCGCGTCCCTCGCCGCCGTCGAGGAGGTGTGCTGGTCGCTCGACGGGCTGCCGCTGGCGATCGAGCTGGCCGCCTCGCGCGTGCGCTCGATGTCGGTCCGCGACATCGCCCGGCGCCTCGACGACCGGTTCGTGCTCCTCCGGGACCCGACCAGCCAGCAGCACGAGCGCCGTCGCGCGCTCTCCGGGGCGATCGGCTGGAGCTACGACCTGCTCTTCCCCGATGACCAGCGCGGGCTGTGGGCGCTCTCCCGCTTCGCCGGGGACGCGTCGCTCGACGCGACCGAGCACGTGCTGAGGGCTCTCGGCGTGCCGGGCGATGCGGTGCTCGACACGATCACCCGGCTCGTCGACCGCAGCCTGGTCAGCATCGAGGATGCCGACTCCGGCGGCGTGCGCTATCGACTGCTCGACTCGATCCAGGCGTTCGCAGCCGCGCGGCTGGCGGAGTCGGGGGACACCTCCGTCGCCGCGGCCGCGCACGCCGGCTGGTACGCCGCGACCGCGGACTGGTGCGACGAGCACGTCCGCGGTGAGCGCCAGCCCGAGTGCCTGGCCATCGCCCGGGCCGAGCGGGCCAACGTCGACCTCGCGCTGGCCTGGTGCACTGCGCACGACCCCGAGCTGGGCCTGCGCATCGTCAACGGCCTCGGCTGGACCTGGGTCGTGCTCGGCGACGGACCCGCGGGCGCCGCCCGTGTCCGGCAGGCGCTGACACCCGGGGCCCCTCCCCGTGATCGGGCCACCGCCCTGCTCCTGGCCGGCTGGCTCGAGGCCTCGGCCGGCAACGTCGCGCTGGCCGGGAGCGACCTCGACGGTGCCGGCGAGCTGGTCGCCGGGCTGGACGATCCCGTCCTCTCCGCCGACGTCGATCGCCACCGCGCCTTCCTCGCCATCCAGCAGGGTCGTCCCGACGTCGTGCTGGACCGCGCGGCGGCCAGCCTGGCGGCGTACCGGCTCGAGGACGTGCCGTGGCGGACTGCTGCGAGCCTGCTGCTGTCGGCGTACGGCCATCTCATGCTGGGCGACACGGCAGCCGCCACCCGGGACGCCACGGAGGCGGTCGGGTTGCTGGGGCCGATCGGCGACTCGTGGGGGATGGTGCACGCGGAAGGGATCCTCGGTGGGATCGCCCAGGCCGAGCACCGCTACGACGAGGCGGCGCGCTCCCTGGCCCGAGCAGCCGACGGCTCCGCCACCCTGGGGTTCCTCGGCCAGGCCGCACTCCACCGCGCCGGCCTGGCGCGGGTCCAGCAGCGTCTCGGCGATCCGGCCGCGGTCGCGTCCTACGAGCAGGCGATCGGCGAGGCCCTGTCGGTCGGCGACGGTCGCCTGACGGCCACGGCCCGGCTCAACCTGGCCCGGCTCCTGCGCGGCGCCGGTCGGGGCGCCGATGCGGTGACCCTGCTCGAGGAGAGCCAGCGGTGGTACGAGTCCGCCGGCGGCGGCGACTTCGCGCTGCTCACCGACTGCGTGCTCGCTGCCGCGCGCGACGACGACGGCGCGTTGCGGTCGGTCCTGGCAGCGTCACGGGCCACCGGCGACGTGCAGGTCCAGGTCTTCGCGCTCGACGCGCTGGCCCGGCTCGCGGCCGGGACGGGCGACCCCGCGACCTCCGACGAGCTGCTCGCCGAGTCTGATCGCCTGGCTGCCCAGGTGGCCCACGTGGTCGACGAGGGCGACCGGATCGACGCGGTGGCCGCGCGTCGGCTCACCCGGGACCCGACGCGCTGACCGACCTCGCCGGGCCGGGGCGCTCGCACGTCCGGCTCGCTCGTGGTCACCGCCACCGCTCACCGCGCGAGAGCACGAGCTGGTCGACCACGAACCGCCACGGGACGACGGCGATCACGATCACGACCCACAGCACCGTGGCGGCCTGCTCCCGCGTTGCTTCGCCGAGGTTGCCGTCGAGCCACAGGGGCAACGCCACCACGCCGAGCCAGAGCAGCTTCCAGGCGACCTCGAAGAGCAGGATGGGCAGCATCTTCAGGGGGTGGCGGAGGCCGAGGAGGGCGAGGACGGACAGGGCGACGAGCATCGTCAGCACCGTGCCCTGCTTCAGCTCCCACGGGTCGTGGGCCAGGAGCTCGGGCCACTTGGTGAGTGCCAGGCCGACACCCATGACCGCGTAGCCGACTCGCATGAGGTTGAGCCTCCAGACGGGAGGCGGGGCCGGGTGCCCGGCGCCGGCGGCCGCGGCTGCGGCGGGGGACCGGGGACCGGAAGGGCTGGGGCGTTGCAGGAGCGGGTTCATGGCTGACGTCCTTCGATGGGCGGGTTCGTGCGGGTTCGTGCGGGTCATGTGGGGACGAGGCGGTGGCGCTCAGGTCGTGGCCCGGCTCAGGAGGCGGATCCGCACCCGGTGCAGCTGCGGCATCAGCCCGTAGATGACGATCGGGACGGCGGTGGTGGCGAGGACGAAGGTCCGGAGCACGGTGTCGAGCCCACCGAGCCAGTCGCCGAGGAGCAGGTTGAGCGCGGTGAGGGTGGGGAAGACGGCGACCCAGATCATGAGGGCGAGCTGGTGCTTCGTCGGCGGCCCGACCTTCGGTGCGGGACGGGTGTCGCGGGGCTCAGGGGGGACGGTCATGGCGGTTCCTTCGTGTGGGTGGACTCGGATGTGGGTGGATGAGGGGTCAGGCGGTCCAGCCGTGGTGGAAGCCGTCGATGGCGTCGCGCACGTCGTCGTCGACGAGGTCGGCGTTGATCGCGATGGCGGCGGCGGATCCGGCGCCGGCGGCCGTGACGACCTGCGCGCGTGGGTCGACCACGTTCCCGGCCGCCCAGACCCCGGCCACGCTGGTGTGACCGGCGTGGTCGACCAGGACCCAGCCGTCGTCGTCAACGGCGCAACCGAGGTCGGTGAGCAGCCGGCTGTGCGGGACGAAGCGGGGAGGGACGAAGAGGACGTCGCGGGGGACGGTCGGGCCGTCCGCCATGCGTACGCCGCGCAGACGGTCCGCGTCGTCGACGACGAGCCCCTCGACGGTTCCTTCGACGATGCCGATCGCGCGGGCGACGAGCCCGCTGCGCTCCGCGGCGGTGAGCAGGCCGGGAGGGGTGAAGTAGACGAGGTCGTGGGTCCACTGGCGCACGATCTGGGCGTATCGGGCGGCTCCAGGGGAGCCTCCGACCACGCCCAGGCGCTGGTCGCGCACCTCGTGGCCGTGGCAGTACGGGCAGTGCAGCACGTCGCGTGCCCACCGCTCCGCAAGTCCGGGCACGTCGGGAAGCTCGTCGCGCAGGCCGGTGGTGACCAGCAGACGGCGACCGCGGATGCGGCGGCCGTCGGCGAGGAGGAGCCAGGAGCCGGTGGTGCCGTCGGCAACGACCTCGGCGACGGTCCCGGCCACGACCTCGCCGCCGTAGCCGACCACCTCGTCGCGCCCGTGGGCGAGGAAGTCGGAGGGCGGCACTCCGTCGCGCGAGAGGTAGCCGTGCATGTGGGTCGCCGGGGCATTCCGGGGGCTGCCCTCGTCGACCACGATGACCGTGCGGCGAGCGCGGGACAGGACGAGGGCCGCGGAGAGACCCGCGGCACCTCCGCCGATGATGGCGACGTCGTAGGAGTTCATGCCTCGAGCGTGTCGCCGTCGGCGCGCTGGCTCCATCAATGTTGCCGTTCCCGGGAAAGCGCCGTCCAATGGCCTCATGAGGACGCCGACGGACGGGCAGGGAACCACGGGCTCCGCCGACGCGGACGAGCGGTCGGGCCCAGCATCACACCAGGTCGCCCGCGCGCTGGAGGGGGTGCCGTCGCGGCTGAAGATGGTGCGCAACGCCCGCGGGCTGACGCTGGCGGAGGTCACGGAGCGGACGGGAGTCTCCACGAGCACCCTCTCCCGGCTCGAGACCGGTCAGCGTCGTCCCACTCTCGAGCTGCTCCTGGCGTTGTCAGCGCTCTACCGCGTCCCCTTGGACGACCTCGTGGGCGCGCCCGAGGTGGGGGACCCGCGGATCCGGCTGCGGCCCGGTCAGGTGAAGGGACGCACGGTGGTCCCGCTCAGCCGGGAACCGGGCAGCATGCAGGCCTGGAAGATCGTCGTACCGACCGGCCAGGTCGACCCGCAGCCGCGGGCCCACGACGGTCACGAGTGGATCTATGTCCTCTCCGGACGCGTCCGCCTGGTCCTGGGGCAGGAGGACTCCGTCCTCGAGCCCGGTGACGTCGCGGAGTTCGACACCCGCGTCCCGCACTGGTTCGGGAGCACCGGCGAGGCACCGGCGGAGATGCTGAGCATCTTCGGGCGCCCGGGGGAGCGCCTCAGGAGGCGCACTCCCGGCTCGTAGCGCGCCGGCGCAGCGCGTCGACCCCGGGGACCCCGGGGTCGACGAGCTGCGGGGACGAGCTACCGGGGCACCAGCTCCTCGGTGCGCGCAGCCGCCGGGACCTCGTCCGGGCCGACCGCCGGCTCCTCCGCGGTCTCGACGTGCACCACCGGCAGGGCCCTGTCGAGCCAGCGGGGGAGCCACCAGTTGGCATCGCCGAGCAGCGCCATGGTCGCGGGCACCAGCACCATGCGCACGAGGGTGGCGTCCACGAGGATGGCCACGGCCAGTCCGAGGCCGAGCATCTTCACCGAGGGCACGGGGCTCCCGACGAAGCTCAGGAAGACGGCGATCATGATGAGCGCGGCGGAGGTGATGATCCGCCCCGTCCCGGCGAGTCCGCGGGCGACGGACTCGGCGTTGTCGCCGGTCGCGGCGTACTCCTCCCGGATGCGGGACAGCAGGAAGACCTCGTAGTCCATCGAGAGCCCGAAGAGGATCGGGAACATGATCACGATGATGAGCGAGGTGATGGGTGTCGGTCCTTCGAGCCCCAGGAGCCCAGCGCCCCATCCCCACTGGAAGACCGCCACCAGGACGCCGTAGGCGGCGCCGATCGACAGCAGGTTCATCACGGCGGCCTTGAGCGGGACGGCGACCGACCGGAACAACAGCATCAGCAGCAGGAACGACACCCCGATGACGGCGCCGACGAAGAGCGGCAGCGTCTTCTGGAGCTGGCTGTTCAGGTCGTCGGTGATCGCCGTGATGCCGGTGACGTAGGTGTTGGCGGGGATGACCGAGCGCACCCGTTCGATGGTGGCGGACGTCTCGAGGTCGGCCGGGCCCCCGTCCGGGAGCGCGCTGAACACCACAGTGCTGCCGTCGGCTGAGGTCTGGGGCTCGCCCAGGGAGACGATGCCCGGCACGTCGGCGATCGCGGCCGACACGGTCGCCACGTCGTCGGCGGAGCCGGTGGAGGCCGTCAGGTCCATGACCACGGTGAGCGGCGCGTTGAAGCCGATGCCGAACCCCTCGGTCAGCAGGTCGTACGCCTTGCGGTGGGTGGTGTGGGCCGGGGCGTCTCCGGCTGCCGGGAAGGCCGTCTGGATGGACAGCACCGGGGCGGCGAGCGCGGCCAGCACGGCGACGGCTCCGAGGAGGTAGGGCCAGGGGCGACGGGACACGTGGTGGCCGAACCGCCACCAGGCGCTGTCCTCGGTGCGGACGGCGGGACGGTGCCGCCGTACGACCCGGCCGGCGTCGATCCGGTCGCCGAGGAGGGTGAGAAGTGCGGGGAGCAGGGTGATGGCCGCGGCGACGGCGCTGAGCACCATGAGGGCGGTGGCGAGCCCGATCGAGGTGAGGATGCCCAGGCCCGTGATGCCGAGGGCACCCGTCGCGACCACGACGGTCCCACCGGCGAAGACGACGGCGGTGCCCGAGGTGGTCATCGCGTGGGCGAGGGCGGTGGTGTTGTCGTGGCCTGCCGACCGGTTCTCCCGGTAGCGCGCGACGATGAACAGGGCGTAGTCGACCCCGACTCCCAGTCCGACCAGCCCCGCCACGGCGATGGCGGAGACCGAGACGTTCATCGTGCTGGCCATCACGATGATGCCGCCGATGGAGGCGCCGACGGCGACGAGCGCCAGACCGATCGGCACGATCGCCGCGACGACCGTCCCGAAGACCACGAGCAGGACGAGGAGGGCGACGAGAAGACCGATCGCGGTGTGGGGCGATGTCTCGTCGGCGGAGTTGAGGAAGACGGCGTCGCCTCCGAGCTCGACCTGGAGGTCGGGGGACCCCATGCCGGACACGGCGTCGGACAGGACCGCGAACGCGGGCTTGCCGATCTCGCGCTCCGGGGCGTCGAGCGTCATGACGGCGAAGCCGATCCGCCCGTCCTCGGACACGGTGCCCGCGGCGAACGGGTCGGCCACCGACGCGACGTGAGCGACGACGGACGCGTCGTCGAGCACCCGGGCGATCTCGTCACGGTGCTCGTCCAACCTCGTCCCGTCGCGGGTCGCCAGCACCACCATGACCGACCCCTGGGCAGCCTCCGGGAAGTTGTCGTCGAGCAGCTCGAGTGCAGAGGCGCTCTGGCTGCCCGGCGAGGAGAAGTCGTCGACGAAGGTGCCACCGGTGGCGACGGCGAGGGCGAAGACCGCCCCGATGAGGGCGAGCCATGCGGTGATGGTGCGCCACGGGTGCCTGGCGCTGGTGGCCGCAATGCCACGGATGAGCTTCTGCATGATCGTGCCTTTCGTTCGGGTCGGCGGGTGCTTGGCCGCGAACGTAGGGAGCGACGTGGTGAGCCCGGATCACCACAGGTGGTGAAGGACGTGGTGAACCTGCGGGTGGCGAAGCGTCAGCGCACGCCGCGGATCGGGACCACGACGGCTGCCGCAAGGAGGGCGCAGGTGCCCGCGACGGCGTACAGGACGGCATAGGAGTCGCCGCTGGCCGCGAGGATCACCGGCGCGACGGCGGGAGCCAGGGCGTACGGCAGCGCGTTGGCGATGTTGAAGAGCCCCAGGTCCCGCGCCGAGTCGGCCGCGTCGGGCAGCACGTCGGCGACCAGGGCGAGGTCGACGGCGAGGTAGGCACCGAAGCCGAGGCCGCTGACCGCCATGCCGACGAGGAAGCCCCCGAAGGTCTGCGCTCCCGCGATGAGGAACAGGGCGACGCCGTACGTCACTGCCGCCGCAGCGACGAACGCCTTCCGCCTGCCCGTGCGGTCCGACAGCCTGCCGCCGACGAGGGAGGCCGCGACGAGCACGACGGACTGGACGAGCGTCGCGAGGAACACCTGCGCGGGCACGTCGTCCTCCGCGGTGCCGACCCGGTCGATCAGGTAGTAGGCCTGGTAGGTGGTCAGGAACGCGTAGGCGCTGATGAAGAGGAACCGCCCCGCGAACGCCCAGGCGAGGTCGGGACTGCGTCGCGGGTCCAGGCGGAAGGCGGCGAGCAGGTCGCGCAGCGACCACGGACGGGCAGCGTCCGGGTCGAGCCGCCGGTCGTCCAGGGAGGCCACGAACAGCAGGACGAGGCAGGCACCGATGACGCAGGGGGTCAGGAACATGGCGACCTGGTGACCCTCGAAGAGCTGGACGAGGAACGTGCCGACCACGGCGGCCACGGGCACGGTGATGCCCAGCACCCCGGACACCGTGCCGCGCTGCACCGCGGGCACCTGGTCGGGGAGGACGGCCACGAGGGCGGCCTGGAGGGCGTTGAACGACACCTGCGCCAGGCACCACCCGACCAGGACGACGACCACGCTGGGCGCCGTGGCGACGACGGTGATCCCGAGCACGCCGCCGACCAGCCCGCCGACCATCCACGGGCGCCGCATGCCGAGCCGCGACGGCGTACGGTCACTGAGCCTGCCGAAGACGGGCCCTGCGAACAGGGCCAGGAGACCGCCGACCCCGGTGACGAGCGCCAGGCCCTGGGGCGCCTGCTCGGCGCCGACCAGGGACCTGATTTTCAGGGCCAGCGTGACCAGGAGCGGGGCGATGAGCATCAGCGCGACACTCATGTAGGCGAGCGTGTACGTCGCGACGAACCTCGCGCCCACGGGCACGGTCGGGCCGGTTCCCTCGGCGGCCGACCGTGTTCGTGAGGGGCGCATGTCGCTCTCCTCTCCGGCCGGCAGGCAGGCGCGGCGGGACGGCGGCGATGGCGTGGGCTCGACAGTAGGCGCGCCGGACCGCGCGCGGGAGTGGCGGACCGCCCTGTCTGGACCAGCGGCTTGCATTGCACCCGGGGACGGCAAGGATGGGTCGGGAATGTCCCTCCCGCTGATCGAGACCAAGCTCTTCCTCCCGTCCCCGCGGCCGGGGCTGGTGCCGCGTCCGCGACTGCGTGAGCGGCTCGACCGTGGGCTCGACGCCAAGCTGATGCTGGTCTCGGCGCCGGCCGGCTTCGGGAAGACGACACTGCTGGTCGACTGGCTGGCATCGGCGGCGTCGGGCGAGGGCACGGCGCTCCGTGGGGCCTGGCTCGCCCTCGATGCCGCGGACAACGACCCGGCACGCTTCTGGCGCTACGTGGTCGCGGCACTGCGTACGGCGTGGCCGGAGGTGGGGGAGGGCGCCCTGGTCCTGCTGCAGGACTCACAGCCGCCGCCGGCCGAGGTGGTGCTGACCTCCCTCGTCAACGACCTCGCGACGGCCGACGTCGACACCGTGCTGCTGCTCGACGACTACCACGTGATCGATGCACCGGCCGTCCACGAAGGCATGGCCTTCCTCCTCGTCCACCTGCCGCCGCGGCTGCACCTGGTGCTGGCCACCAGGAGCGACCCGCCCCTGGCGCTGCCGCGACTGCGTGCCCGCGGGGACCTCGTCGAGGTGAGGGCAGCCGACCTGCGCTTCACCGACGTCGAGGCGGCGTCGTACCTGAACGAGGTGATGGGGCTGGAGCTCGGGCCTGCCGACGTGCGCGCCCTCGAAGGACGGACCGAGGGGTGGATCGCCGCACTGCAGCTGGCGGCGCTGTCCATGACGGGGCGCGACGACGTGTCCGGATTCATCGCCGGCTTCACCGGCGACGACCGCTACGTCGTCGACTACCTCGTCGAGGAGGTGCTGCGACGGCAACCGGACGAGGTCCAGGACTTCCTGCTCCGCACGTGCGTGCTCGATCGGATGAACGGCTCCCTGTGCAACGCCCTCACCGGGCAGCCCGACGGGCGCAGCGTCCTCGAGGCCCTCGAGCGGGACAACCTCTTCGTGGTTCCCCTGGACGATCGTCGGCACTGGTACCGCTACCACCACCTCTTCGCCGACGTCCTGCGCGGACGGCTCCTGGACGAGCGGCCGGACCTCCCGCGGGAGCTGCACGCGTTGGCGGCGACCTGGCACGAGCAGGAGGGCGACGTCATCGAGGCGATCCGGCACTCCCTGCTCGGGGAGGACTTCATGGCGGCCGCCGGGCTCGTCGAGACCGTCCTGCCCGCCTTCAGGCGGGACCGCCGCGAGGCGACCTTGCGCGCGTGGCTCGAGGCCCTGCCGCAGCACGTCCTGCGGGCACGCCCGGTGCTCGGGAACGCCCTGGCCGGCGCGCGGATGTCCACCGGCGAGTTCGACGGGGTGGAGGAGCTGCTCGACGCGACGGAGGACTGGCTGGACGCCGGCGGACACCGGCCCGGAGGAGCGAGCCGGGGCGCTGGTGTCGACGAGGACGAGTACCGGCGCCTGCCGGCCGACCTCGCCGTGCACCGCGCCGGTCTCGCCCTGGTCCGCGGCGACGTCGGGCGGACGGTGACGTTCGCCCGACGGGCACTCGAGCAGGTGGGGGAGGAGGACCACCTGACCCGGGGCGCCGCGTTCGCCCTGCGCGGCCTGGCGGCGTGGTCGAGCGGCGACCTGGACACCGCGCACGAGTCCTACGCCGCGTGCCTCGTCGAGTTCGAGCTGATCGACCACGTCTCCGACGTGATGGGCTGCTCCATCACGCTCGCCGACCTCGAGGTGGTCCAGGGCCGGCTCCGGCGGGCCGCGCGCACCTACCGCTCGGCCCTCGACCTGGCCGACAGGCACCCGACACCCGTGCTGAGGGGCCGGGCGGACATGCACGTGGGGCTCGCCGCCCGCCACCGCGAGGCCGGCGACCTGGCCGCGGCCCGGCGCGAGCTCTCGCGCAGCTGGGAGCTGGGAGAGCACGCCGGCCTGCTGCAGGACGCCTACCGATGGCGCCTGGTCATGGCCGGGATCCATGAGGCGGAGGGAGACGTCGAGGCCGCCATCGACCTCCTGGACGAGGCGGACCGGCTCTACGTCGCGGACTTCTCCCCGCGCGTGCGGCCCGTCCCCGCGGTCCGCGCCCGGACGTGGGCACGGCACGGGTACGTCGACGCCGCCCTCGACTGGGCGGACCAGCTCGGCCTGTCCCTCGACGACCGGCTGAGCTACCTGCGCGAGTTCGAGCACGTCACGCTCGCGAAGGTGATCACGGCCGCCCACGCACGGCCCGGCGACGACACCGAGCTGTCCGGGGTGCTCACGCTCCTGGACCGGCTGCTCCTGGCTGCGGAGGAGGGCGGCCGCGGCGGATCCGTCATCGAGATCCAGGTGGCCCGTGCGCTCGCTCTCCAGCAGCTCGACGCCCAGCAGGAGGCGCTCCGGGCGATCGGGGCGGCCCTCGAGCTCGCCGAGCCGGAGGGATACGTCCGCACCTTCGTCGACGAGGGTGCACCCATGGCCACCCTGCTCGCCGCAGCCGAGCGGCAGGCGCCCTCGGCGTACGTCAGGCGCCTGCGGGCCGCGCTGGTGCCCGAAGGAGCCGTGCCCCCGACCGCGAGGTCCTCGGGTGCGGGCCGGGGACCTCTCGTCGACGCGCTGAGCAGTCGTGAGCGCGACGTGCTCCGTCTCCTGGACACCGAGCTGAGCGGCCCGGAGATCGCTCGCGAGCTGGTGGTGTCGCTGAACACGGTGCGCACGCACACCAAGAACCTCTACATGAAGCTCGGCGTGACGAGCCGGCGTGCCGCCGTGCTCCGCGCCAGGGAGCTCGACCTGCGCTGACCGACCCCCGGTCCACGAGCTCACCACGACAATCACCACGTGTGGTGAGCCCCGCTCACCACGTCGGCTCCTAGCGTCCGCGACATGGACCAACCGCACCCCGCCGTCGAACCCGGGCCAGGCCCCGGGTGGTACCGCATCCGCATCCAGGGCCGCCTCGACCCGAGATGGAGCTCGTGGTTCGACGGCATGACCGTCACGCGCGACGGGGACGGCGCCACGGTCCTGCGCGGGCCGGTCGACGACCAGGCGGCCCTCCACGGCCTCATCGAACGGGTCCGCGACCTCGGACTCACGCTCCTCGAGGTCACCCACGAGGCACCCCAGCCACCACCCACCCCGCCCACCAGGAGGAACCCTCGATGATCACCGTCGAATCCGTCACCAAGACCTACGGTGGCTTCACCGCTGTCGACGACGTCAGCTTCACCGCCTCGGCCGGTCGGGTCACCGGCTTCCTCGGCCCCAACGGCGCGGGC
>NZ_JAOPWY010000090.1 GCF_025965415.1 Nocardioides sp. | reverse complement strand
CCGCGTTCTCGATCGCCTTGCGGGCGTCCTTCTCGAGGAGCTCGCCGATCGGCGTGGCGGACAGGCCGCCCGGGTAGCCGGAGTGGCGGTACGCCATCTTGGTGGTCTTCTTGGTGCCCGAGAGGGCAACCTTCTCCGCGTTGACGATGATCACGAAGTCACCGGTGTCGACGTGGGGGGCGAAGATCGCCTTGTGCTTGCCACGGAGCAGGTTGGCGGCCTGGACGGCCAGACGGCCCAGGACCACGTCGGTGGCGTCGATGACGTGCCAGTCACGCTGGATGTCACCCGGCTTGGGGCTGTACGTACGCACGGCTGATCTACCTTCTTCGTTCGTAGGACCCGACGGGTTGAGCCCCGCGGGAGGTGGTGCAGCGGCTTCTGACGAACACGGCCCGGCTTGGTGTCCGGGACTGCACTCTGGCGACGGGCGGGCCCGGATTCGGGACCGCGGGAGAGTTGTCAGAGCGCGGCAGGAGTCGCGACCGTCAAGACTACGGGCAGTCTTCGGTCAGGGTCAAAACGGGCTCGGGGCCGCTCTCGAGCGGGCCGGAGGCCGGACCGGGTTCGCACGGGATTGACGCCTCATACTAAGTTGGCCGAGTGACAGAATCTCTTACCGTCCGTGACAACCGCACCGGACTGGAGTACGACGTCCCGATCGTCGACGGCACCTTCCGCGCTGCCGACCTCGGAAAGATCAGGAACGGCGAGGGCTCTCCCCCGTTGGCCGTCTATGACCCCGGCTTCACCAACACCGCCTCGTGCCGCAGCTCCGTCACCTACATCGATGGCGACGAGGGCATCCTCGAGTACCGCGGGTACCCCATCGAGCAGCTGGCGGAGAAGTCGAACTTCCTCGAGGTCAGCTACCTCCTGATCCACGGCGAGCTGCCCACCAAGGCGGAGTACGAGGCCTGGGTGCACGAGATCACGTACCACACGTTCGTGCACGAGAACGTCAAGGGCTTCATGCACGGCTTCCGCTACGACGCCCACCCGATGGGCATGCTGATGGCCTCGGTCGGCGCGCTGTCGACGTTCTACCCCGACGCCCGCAACATCAGCGACGCGGACAACCGCCACATGCAGATCGTGCGCATGATCGCGAAGATGCCGACCCTGGGCGCGTGGTCGTTCCGCCACGCCCAGGGCAAGCCGTTCGTCTACCCCGACAACGACCTCGGCTACACCGCCAACTTCCTCTCGATGCTCTTCAAGATGAGCGAGCAGAAGTTCGAGGCCGACCCGCGCCTGGTCAAGGCCCTCGACGTGCTCTTCATCCTCCACGCCGACCACGAGCAGAACTGCTCGACCAACGCGGTCCGGTCGGTCGGCTCCTCGCAGGTCGACCCCTACTCGGCCGTCGCGGCCGGCGTCGGCGCCCTCTACGGCCCGCTGCACGGTGGCGCCAACGAGGCGGTGCTGCGGATGCTCAAGCGCATCGGCAGCAAGGAGAACATCCCCGCCTTCATCGAGGGCGTGAAGAACGGCAACGAGCGCCTGATGGGCTTCGGCCACCGGGTCTACAAGAACTTCGACCCGCGCGCCACGATCATCAAGAAGGCCTGCGATGACGTCTTCGAGGTCACCGGGGTCAACCCGCTCCTCGAGATCGCCAAGGAGCTGGAGAAGATCGCGCTCGAGGACGAGTACTTCGTCAAGCGCAAGCTCTACCCCAACGTCGACTTCTACTCCGGCCTGATCTACGAGGCCTTCCAGTTCCCGCCGGAGATGTTCACGGTGCTCTTCGCCATCGGGCGTACGCCGGGCTGGCTGGCGCAGTGGTCGGAGCTGGTGCAGGACAAGGACCAGAAGATCGCCCGCCCCAAGCAGATCTACACCGGCGACCGCGAGCTGACCTTCACCCCCTCCTCCGAGCGCTGGGCCTGACGCCCCGCCTCACCGACGTACGACGAGAGCCCCCGACCGCCGCGGCCGGGGGCTCTCGCACGTCCCTGCGGGGCATTTCCCCACTTCCCAGCCGACTCTCAGGGCATCCACAGGGTGCCGACGCAGGCTCGAAGCATGAGCGACGGACAGACACCCCCGCAGGGCCCCTTCCACCAGCCGGCCGAGCCCACCCCGTACTTCCAGCCCTCCCAGCCCTCGCGGTCCTTCCAGGCACCGCAGGGGACGTCGCAGCCGGAGCCCCAGCGGGAGCCGAGGCGACGGCGTACGGGCCTGGCGGCGGCGGTCGTGGCCACCTCCCTGCTCGTGGGTGGCGGCGCGGGTGTGGGCGGCGCTGCCTTCTGGGACGTCACGCACGACGAGCCGTCCAGCGCAGCGCCGGCCGACCAGGTGTCCACCTCGACCGTGGCCAGCCAGACGCAGGCCCCCGCCGCCGACGGATCGGTGGAGTCGGTGGCCCAGAAGGTCCTGCCGAGCGTGGTGAAGATCGACGTCACGGGTCAGGAGGGCTCGGCGTCCGGCTCCGGGATCATCCTCACCTCCGACGGCACGATCCTCACCAACAACCACGTCGTCGAGATGGCTGAGAACGGCGGCACGCTGCAGGTCTCCTTCGACGACGGGACGAGCGCGGACGCCGAGATCCTCGGCACCGACCCGCTCACCGACACCGCGGTCATCAAGGCCGCCGACGTCTCCGGCCTCACGGCCGCCACGATCGGCAAGTCGGCCAACCTGGGGGTCGGTGAGGGCGTCGTCGCCGTCGGCTCGCCGTTCGGGCTCGACGCCACCGTCACCAGCGGCATCGTGAGCGCGCTCAACCGCCCGGTCAACGTCGGCTCCGACGACCAGGGCAACTCCACGACGTACCCCGCGATCCAGACCGACGCGGCGATCAACCCGGGCAACTCCGGCGGCCCGCTGGTCGACATGACCGGAGCCGTCGTCGGCATCAACTCCTCGATCCGCACCGCAAGCTCGCAGACGTCGGGCCAGTCCGGCTCGATCGGCCTCGGCTTCGCGATCCCGATCGACGAGGTCATGCCGATCGTCGACCAGATGGCCGCGGGCGAGACCCCGACCCACGCGCGGCTGGGTCTCCAGGTGGGCGACCCGCAGGCCGGCGACGAGTCCGGTGCCGTCGTGCGTGAGGTGACCTCCGGGTCCACGGCGGACGAGGGCGGCCTCGCCGCGGGCGACGTGATCACCAAGATCGACGACGTCCGGATCTCCGACGCCGACTCCCTGGTCGCCACCATCCGGTCCTACCGCCCCGGCGACTCGGTGACGGTCACCTGGCAGCGCGGCGACCAGACGCAGGACGGCCAGTTCGTGCTCGACAGCGACGCCACCAACGGCTGACCACTGCTGCAGGCTCAGGCCGGTCGCGCCATGATGGTGCGGCCGGCCTCGCCGTCTCGCGGCCGGTCACGACCAGAGGAGTCACATGCAGCTCGAGCTCACGCCCGCCGACGCGGAGTTCCGTGACCGCATGCGGGAGGTCTTCACCACGAAGGTCCCGCAGGAGATCCGGGACACCGTCCTCGAGGGCCGCCACCTCACGCGCGACCAGATCGTCGAGAGCCAGCGCGCCCTCAACGCCGAGGGACTGGCGGTGCCGCACTGGCCCGCCGAGTGGGGCGGCCAGGACTGGACCGACCTCCAGCGCCACCTGTGGCACGAGGAGATGCAGCGCGCCGGCGTGCCGGTCCCGCTCGCCTTCAACGCCTCGATGATCGGCCCGGTGATCGCCCAGTTCGGCACGGAGGAGCAGAAGAAGCGCTTCCTGCCCGACACCGCCAACCTCGACATCTGGTGGTCGCAGGGCTTCTCCGAGCCCGACGCCGGCTCCGACCTGGCGAGCCTGCGCACCACCGCGGTGCGCGATGGCGACGACTGGATCGTCAACGGCCAGAAGACCTGGACCACGCTCGGGCAGCACGGCGACTGGATCTTCACCCTCGTGCGCACCGACCCGGAGGTGAAGAAGCAGGCCGGCATCTCGATGCTCCTCATCGACATGACCACCCCGGGGGTCGAGGTCCGCCCGATCGAGCTCATCGACGGCGGCCACGAGGTCAACGAGGTCTGGTTCTCCGACGTCCGCGTCCCCGGTGACCTGCTGGTCGGCGAGCCGGGCGAGGGCTGGACGATCGCCAAGTTCCTGCTCGGCAACGAGCGCGTGGGCGTGGCGCCGGTGGGGGCCACCAAGCGGGCGCTCGCCACGCTGAAGGCCAACGCCGGCGACCTGCTCGACGACCCGCTCGTCCGGGCCCGGGTCGCCGAGCTGGAGAACGACCTGCTCGCCCTCGAGCTCACCGCGCTGCGCGTGGTGGCGCACTCCTCCGACGGAGCGCCGCACCCGGCCTCGTCGGTGCTCAAGCTCAAGGGCACCGAGCTCCAGCAGGCGGTCAGCGAGCTCGCGCTCGACCTCGCCGGCCCCGGCTCGCTCGGGGCACGCGCCGACGACGACTCGCCGCTGGCCGGCTGGGCCCGCCGCAGCGCCCCGACCTACCTCAACCTCCGCAAGGCGTCGATCTACGGCGGGTCCAACGAGATCCAGCGCCAGATCATCAGCCGCACGATCCTGGGACTCTGAACATGGACTTCACCTACGACGACGAGCAGCAGGCACTGCGCGAGGCCGTCCGCGGCCTCCTCGCGACGACGTACGCCGACCACGACAGCAGGCGCCGCGCGGTGGCCGAGGAGCCGGGCTTCGACCGCGCGCTCTGGGGCCGCCTGGCCGAGATGGGCGTGCTCGGGCTGCCCTTCAGCGAGGACCACGGCGGCGTCGGCGCCGGCCCGGTCGAGATCGGGATCGTGTGCCAGGAGCTGGGCCGGGTGCTCGCGCCGGAGCCCTACCTCGCGAGCGTGGTCCACGCCGGCGGCATGGTCGCCGCCGTCGGCTCGCCGGAGCAGAAGGCCGACCTGCTGGGCCGCCTGAGCGCCGGGGACCTCGTGCTGGCCGCGGCCGACACCTCCCCCGGCGGGCGCTGGACCTCCCGTGCGGATGGCGTACGCGCATCCGTGTCGGGCGACCCTTCGACGGGCTCAGGACAACGGACCTGGACGCTCGACGGCGTCGCCGACCCGGTCGTCGGCGGCGAGTCCGCGGACGTCCTCATCGTGACCGCCGCCCTGCCCGACGACGGCGGGACGGGTGTCTTCGTGGTGGCCGCCGACGACGTCGAGCGCACCGGCTACGCCACCGCCGACCTCACCCGCGCCGCCTCGGTGCGCTTCGACGGCAGCGCCGCCACGCCCCTGGGCGAGCCCGGCCGCGACCTCTCCCCGAGCATCGCGGCCATCAGCGACCTGACCCGGATCATGGGCGCCAACCAGGCGCTCGGCGTGATGCAGAGCCAGGTGCGCGCGACGACCGACTACCTCAAGAGCCGCAAGCAGTTCGGCGTCACGCTCAACACCTTCCAGGCGCTGACCTTCCGGGCCGCCGACATGTACGTCTCGCTCGAGCTGGCGCACAGCCTGGTCGACTGGGCGACGATGACCATCGCCGGCGGCGACCGCGACGCCGTGGCCGACGCCGCCGACCGGGTGGGCCTGCAGATCGCCCGGGCCGGGCGCCACATCGGCCAGGAGGCGATCCAGCTCCACGGCGGCATCGGCATGACCGCGGAGTACGCCGTCGGCGTGGGCACCGCCCACCTCGAGGTGCTCGACCAGTGGCTCGGCAACGGCTCCCACCACCTGTCGCGGCTGTCCTCGCGGGTGACGGACCACGAGCTGGTGGAGGCGCTGGGCTGATGGACCTCTCGCTCACCGAGGAGCAGCACGCCTTCCGCGCCCTCGCGCGCGACTTCCTCGAGCGGGAGGCGGTCCCCCACCGGATGCAGTGGGACCACGACGAGTCCGTCGACCTGGCGATCGTGCCCAGGATGGCCGAGCTGGGCTTCTTCGGCCTCACCATCCCCGAGGAGTACGGCGGGGTCGGTGGCGACTACGTCACCTACTCGCTGGCGATGGAGGAGCTCGGTCGGGCCGACTCCGCGCTGCGCGGGATCGTCTCCGTCAGCAGCGGCCTGGTCGGCAAGTCGATCCTCTTCCACGGCACGGAGGAGCAGAAGCAGGAGTGGCTCCCCCAGCTGGCCGCCGCCACCAGGCTCGGGTGCTTCGGGCTCACCGAGCCCGGCACCGGGTCCGACGCCGGCAACCTCACCTCCCGCGCCACCCGGGACCCTTCGACAGGCTCAGGACACGCGGCCCCCGACTGGGTGATCAACGGCCAGAAGCTCTTCATCACCAACGGCACGTGGGCCGACGTGGCCCTGGTCTTCGCCCGCACCAGCGACGACGGACCACGCGGCATCACCGCCTTCCTCGTCCCGACCGACTCCCCCGGCTTCGAGGCCCGCGAGATCACCGGCAAGCTCGGGCTGCGCGGCCAGGCGACGGCCGAGCTGTTCCTCCACGACGTACGCGTCCCCGACTCGGCCCGCCTCGGCGAGGTCGGGCAGGGCTTCAAGATCGCGATGGGCACCCTCGACAAGGGCCGGCTCGCGGTCGCCTCCGGGTGCGTCGGCATCGTGCAGGGCTGCCTGGAGGCCTCGGTGGCGTACGCCACCCAGCGCCGGCAGTTCGGCAGGCCCATCGCGTCCTTCCAGCTCGTGCAGGACCTGATCGCCGACATGTCGGTCGACGCCGACGCGGCCCGCCTGCTGGCCTGGCGCTGCGCGGACCTCATCGACCGCGGCGAGCCCTACGGCGTCGCCGCGTCCAAGGCCAAGCTCTTCGCCTCCGAGGCCGCCGTGCGGGCGGCGAACAACGCGATCCAGGTCCACGGCGGCGCCGGCTACGTCGACGACTTCCCGGTCGCGAAGTACCTCCGCGACGCCCGCGTCATGACCCTCTACGAGGGCACGTCGCAGATCCAGAAGCTGCTCATCGGGCGCGACGAGACCGGGATCAGCGCCTTCGTGTGACTGACGCCGGCGGCCCACCCGGCCTAGAGTCGGCGCATGCGCATGGTCGGGGGGCCGCCGGTGGCGATCGGCCTCGGCTCGGCTGCCCTCGTGGTCCTCCTCACCGGTCTCCACGACACGGTGCCGGCCGGTCCGGGCCCGGCCTCACTCCCCGAGCAGCTGGCGTCCTACTCCCACCTGACCGGCAGCGTCTCCTCCTCCCCACCGGGAGCGGCGGTCGCGCTCTACCAGCACGGCTTCGGGGTGGAGTTCATGGACTTCCCCCAGGCGGTGGTGCTGGGCGCTGGCGGTGACGTCTACCGGCGCGTCGACGCGGCGGAGGGACGAGCGGGCACCGAGACGCAGGGCGACCCGGCGCCCATGCTGCTGTCCCCCGACGGCACGAAGGTCGCCGTCGGCGACCACGTCACCGACGAGCCCGACGTCGTGGTCGTCGACCTCGTCACCGGGGCGACCTCGAGCCACCCGCTGCCGACCGGCCGCAGCGTCGTGCCGGTCGCGTGGTCGAGCGACGGCCGCACGCTGGCACACCTGCTGTCCCCGGCACCCACGAGCCCCTACTCCGGTGGGCGGATCACTGGGGACGTCGGGCTGCTCGACCTGTCCGACGGCAGCACGACGGTGCTGGAGGAACGGACCGCCGTCGCAGCGGCCTTCGCCCCCGACGGCTCCGAGCTCGCGGTCGAGCGGACCGGCACCGCGGACCGCATCTCCGTCGTCGACCTGAGCACCGGGGCCCGGCGGAGCGTCGAGGCGGACGGCGTGCTGGCCGGGCCGGCCGCCTGGTCCCCCGACGGACGGCTGCTCGCCACCACGACCACGAGGCCCGACATCGCGCCGGCCGGCGGCGAGTCCCCCGGCACCCCCACGGGCCTGGCGTTCGTCGACGCCACGGGTGGTGGCGCCGACGTCCCCGCACCGCTCCAGCTCCCCCTGTCCGGTCCGGGACGCGTCCTGGGGTGGGGCGGGCCCGAGGAGGTCGTGGTGCTCCTCGACCCGGCGACCGACGCCCCCTGCTGCGGATCGGACACCCTGACGGTGTCCGGCGTCCCGCTCGACGGGACCGGGCACCGGACCCTCATGCGCATCTCCGACCAGCTGAGCTACGGCGTCGGTCGCTTCCAGCTGGCCTCTGCCACCGTCAGCGATCTTCGGGTGGTCGGACCTGCCGAGGTCGATCGCGGCCCGTGGCCACTCCCCTGGCGCGGTGGCGCGGCACTGCTGGTCGGACTGGTCACCTGGCTCGGCTCACGCTGGGCCCTGCGGCGCTGGGACCCGTCCGCGGCATCGGCGTCGGACGGCGAGCCGGGTCACGGCCCGGCGTCGATGACCCGTCGGACCTCGGCGAGGTCGAGGTCGTAGGGGCCGATCCGGGTCAGCACCCACGAGGCACCGCGGTCGAGCCACGGGGTGACGTCCTGCTCGGGCTGCAGGTCGACCACCACCTCGAAGCCCGGGGCGGGCCGGTGCTCGGCGAGCTGCCCACCCAGCGCGTCGAGGTCGGCGGGCCCGTCGAGGCCGATGACGAAGAAGCCGTCGTACCTCGCGGCGCGGCGCAGCGGCGCCCGGTTGCCAACCGCCCCGCCAGCCAGATCGGCACGTCGGGGGCGGGGAGGAAGCGGACGTCGCGGGCGGCGTAGTGGTCTCCCGCGTGGTCCACCACCTCGCCCGCCAGCAGCGCGGTCAGCACGTCGAGCCCCTCGTCGAGCATCCGGCCGCGGACCTTCGGGTCCGGCTCGTCGCCGAAGGCGCCGAACTCCCCCACCCAGTCGTCGCCGAGCCCCAGGCCGAGCACGAAGCGCCCACCGGAGAGGACGGCCAGGCTGGCCGCCTGCCGGGCGAGCACCTGGGGACGGCGCCGCGGCAGCGGGGTCACCATCGGCCCGAAGAGCAGGCGCTCGGTGCGCATGGCGACGGCGGCGCAGCACGTCCACGGGTCGGCGATCTCGGTCACGCGCTCGCCGTACTGCAGGTGGTCCCACAGGAAGAAGCCGTCCCAGCCTGCCGCCTCGGCGGAGGCCGCGAGGTCGCCGACCACTCGGGGGTCGGCCAGGACGTCGAAGGGGGCGACGAAGAGCCCGCGGCGTGTGGTCATGTCGTCGATCATGCCGCTGCGGTGATGAGTTCTGCCGCGCAGCCGTCATACCTACGACACGATGAGACGAAAGGGATGAACGTGATGGGTGCCATGGCGCAGCTGGAGGAGCAGGACGTGAGCAGTCTGGGTGAGGCGGACGAGGCGGAGTTCACGGCGTTGGCGGAGCGACACCGCCGGGAGCTCCACGTGCACTGCTACCGGATGCTCGGGTCGTTCGAGGACGCCGAGGACACCGTGCAGGAGACCTTCCTCCGCGCGTGGCGGCGGCGCGAGACCTTCGAGGGCCGCTCACGTTCCGGGCGTGGCTCTACCGCATCGCCACCAACGCCTGCCTGGACCTCCTCGCCCGGCGACGCCCGGAGGCCGCCTCCGGCGGCGAGGTGCTGTGGCTCCAGCCCTACCCGGACCGGCTGCTCGACGCGCTGCGCGCCGACGACACGGACGAGCCGGAGGTCGTGGCCGTCGCGCAGGAGACGATCGAGCTGGCCTACGTGGTCGCCGTCCAGCACCTCGCGCCACGCCCGCGGGCCGTGCTCCTGCTCCGCGACGTGCTCGGCTGGCCCGCCAAGGACGTCGCCGACCTGCTCGGTGACTCCGTCCACTCCGTCAACAGCGCGCTGCAACGTGCCCGCGCCGGCATGCGCGAGCACCTCCCCGCCGAGCGTCAGGACTGGACCGGCAGCGACGACACCGGCACCCGCGAGCTCGTACGCCGCTACGTCGACCTCGGCGTGGCCACGGACATCGACGGCCTCGCAGCCATGCTGCGCGACGACGTACGGTGCTCCATGCCGCCGACTCCGGGCCTGCAGCTGGGGCGCGCCGCCGTCGTGGACGAGTGGGTCGACAGCGGCTTCGGCGACATGACCGGACTGCGAGCCGTCACCACCACCGCGAATCGGCAGCCGGCCGTCGGGTTCTACCTCTGGCGCGAGGGCGAGGGCGCCTACCTGCCGCTGACGATCGACGTCCTGCGCGTCACGGGTGGGGCGATCACCGAGATCACCACCTTCCACGCCGACCAGTTCCCGCGGCTCGGCCTGCCGGGGCGGCTGCAGGCCGACGGCTCGGAGGCGGACCGATGATCCGCAGGCTCGTGGTCCCCGGCCTCCTGGCGACCGTGGCGGCCAGCGTGGTCACCGCTCTCGTAGCCGCGGTCGCCCGGGCCGCCGGGGTCGAGCTCGAGGTGGGCGATCCCGGCGAGCAGATCCCGGTGTCCGGGATCGCCGTGGTCACCGCGTTCTTCTCCGTCGTGGGTGTCGCCCTTGCGGCCGCGCTCCTGCGGTGGAGCGCCCACCCCGCAGAGCGGTTCGTGCAGGCGGCGCTGGCCCTCACCGCACTGTCGCTGGCCCCACCAGTCCTCTACGGGACCGGCGCAGCCGCCGTCGGCACCCTCATCGGGCTGCACCTCGTCGCCGCGGCCGTGATGATCCCGGTCCTGGCGGTGAGCCTGAACCGCCCGGCGGCCTCACGGGGTCACGGCGGCTGACAGGAGCGCGGCGGCTCCCGGCCCGATCCCGTCGACGGCGTCGACCCGGTGCCACAGCAGGCGCAGGAGCACCTCGGCCCTGTCGCGTACGACGACCGGCTCGCCCTCACCGAGGACGAGGTCGCCGTCGACGTCCGCCGCGACCAGCCGCACGGCATGGCCCCACGGCTCGACGCGTCCCACAGGTGCAGCGTGGTCTCGTGGACCTGGCGCCGCCGCCAGAAGCCCGCCGTGGGATCGCTGACGTCGAGGGTCCAGGCCGGTGCGTGCGCCGGTGTCGTCGTGAGCACGTCGACCAGCCTTGCGGCACTGTCGCGGTACCAGGCGGCCAGTCCCGCGCCCTCGTCGTCCGGCGGCTCGGGCCGGAGGTCGGGACGGCCCGCCACCACGGCATGGGCCGCCCACTGGTGCACGCCGCCGAGGTGGACCACCAGGTCGCGCAGCGACCATCCCGGGCAGAAGGTCACCCGGGCGTCGGGGTCGGCGCCGGCGACGAGGTCGGCGAACCGGTCGGTCTGGGCGCGCAGCAGGCCCAGCCAGTCGGGGCCGGTGCCGGTCACGGGTCCTCCTGCGGGTGCTCGACGAACGCTCGGGTGCCGTGCCCGTGCCGGGGCGTACTCTCCCAGAGCATGACCCCGGTCCGACGTTGGTGCGTCGTCGCGCTGGCCGCGGTGCTCCTCGTCGCCGCCCCTGTCGCCGTCCGCTGGCTGCCCGCGGGGAGCGCAGACGCGAGTGGTGCCACCCTGCTGGCGCAGGCGCGCACCGCCACCGATGGCTCCTGGTCGGGTGCGGTCGAGCTCGACGGCACCCTGCAGCTCCCGGACGCCGACGAGTTCAGCGGGATCGCGACCCTGTTGGGGGACCACACGAGGCTGCGGGTGTGGTGGCAGGACGCCGAGCACTGGCGCGTCGACCGACTCCTCCTCACGGGCGAGACCGATCTCGTCCATCACGGCGACACCACGGTGGAGTGGTCCTACGAGCGCGACCGGGTCACAGTCAGCCACGACCCGGACATCCGCCTGCCCCGCGCCGGCGACCTGCTGCCGCCGGTGCTCGCCGAACGGCTCCTGCGTGGGGTGTCGGCCACGGACACGACCCGGCTGCCCGCGCGCCGGCTGGCCGGCAGGAGTGCCGCGGGCCTGCGCGTCCGACCGCCCTCCCCGCTCTCCAGCATCGACCACGTGGACCTCTGGTCGGACGGCGCCTCGGGTGTCCCGCTCCTCGTCGAGGTCTACGCCACGGGCTCGTCGTCGCCCGACTTCACCTCTCGCTTCACCGACTACTCCCCCGCGCCGCCGCCGAGCGACACCCTCACCTTCGTGGCGCCTCCCAGCGCCGACGTCAGGTACGACGACGTGCTGGACATCGCGGACGCCGCCAACCAGTACGCACCTGTCCGTCCGCCCGAGGCAGTCGCCGGGCTGCGGCAGACCGACGCGTCCGACGGTGCCGTTGCCGTCTACGGCGAGGGCACGGCCCAAGTGATCGCCATCCCCCTGCGGGACCGGGAGGCCGACGCGTTCCGTGAGCAGATGGCACTCACACCGGGGGTCGAGAAGGACCGGCTGCGGACCCTCGTCACCCTGGGGCCGCTCGGTGTGCTGCTGACCGGCGCCGACGGCGACGGGGGCTGGTTGCTCGCCGGCACCCTCACCCGGGACGCCCTCGAGCGCGCCGGTCAGGACGTGCTGTCCGGGTTCGCGTTCCTGGACGAGGCCCGGTGAGCGGCGACTCGGGAGTCATCCGGACCGAGGGGTTGACCAAGCAGTTCGGCCGGGTGACGGCCGTGGACGACGTCGACCTCGACGTCCGTGCGGGCGACGTCTACGGATTCCTCGGCGCCAACGGCTCCGGCAAGACCACCACCGTGCGGATGCTCCTCGGGCTCGTCCTGGCCACCGCCGGGACCATCGAGGTGCTCGGCGCGGCGATGCCGGCCTCCGGACGGGACGTCCTGCCGCGGGTGGGCGCCCTCGTGGAGGGCCCGGCCGCGTATCCGCACCTCTCCGGGCGGGCCAACCTCGCGCTGATCGACGCCAGCGGACCCGACGGCGGACGCCGGTCCCGGGACCATCGCATCGCGAGTGCCCTCGAACGTGTGGGCCTGGCCCGGGTCGACGACCGGGCGGTGCGCGCCTACTCCCTCGGCATGCGTCAACGGCTCGGCCTGGCCGCGGCGCTCCTGCGGCAGCCGCGCCTGCTGGTCCTCGACGAACCCACCAACGGACTCGACCCGCAGGGGATCACCGAGGTCCGCACGCTGCTGCTCGACCTCAACCGGGAGGGCACCACGGTCTTCCTCTCCAGCCACCTGCTCAGCGAGATCGAGCAGATGTGCACCCGGGTGGGGGTCCTGGACGGAGGGCGGCTGGTCCTGCAGGACGACCTCGCCGCGCTCCGCGGCCCCACTGGTCGCACCGAGGTGCGTACGCCCGACGTGGTCCGCGCGCGCGAGCTCCTCGACGAGACAGTGGAGGAGCACGGTGACGGAAGGCTGCTCGTGCGGGCCACCGACCCGGCCCAGCTCAACGCCCGGCTGGTCTCCCACGGTGTGCGGGTGACCCACCTGGCCGCTGAGCACCGGAGCCTCGAGGACGTGGTGCTGGCGGCCACGACGTCGGGGACCGACAGGTTCGGCCGGGACGGGGCGGCAAGGTGATCCGGGCCGAGCTGACCAAGCTGCTGCGGAACCGCCGCACGTGGGCCACGATCGTCCTCATCGACGCAATGCCCACCCTGGTGGCCGTCCTGCTCGCCCTCACCGACCTCGGTCCGCGGCCCGGGACCGGGCCGGCGTTCCTGTCGGCCGTGCTCACCGACGGCACCCTGTTCCCGCTCGCGGCCCTCGCCCTGGTGCTCCCGCTCTTCTTGCCCATCGCGGTCGCGATCACCGCCGGTGAGGCCATCGCCGGCGAGGCCCAGCAGGGCACCCTGCGCTACCTGCTGATCCGTCCGGTCGGGCGCACGCGCCTGCTGCTCGCCAAGCTGGTCTCGGTCATGGCGTTCGTGGTGGTGACCGTCCTCGTCGTGGCGGTGACGGCGTACGTCGTCGGGGTGACCCTGCTCGGCAACGACACCGTCACGGTCACCGGGGCGACGACGAGCGTCTCGGGCACCACCCTCTCGACGCCCGAGCTGGTCGCGCGCACCGGCCTCGCCTTCGGCTACGCGATGCTCTGCATGCTCGGGGTGGCCGCCGTCGCACTCTTCTTCTCCACGACCGCCCGCACACCCCTCGGCGCCGCGCTCGGCGCGATGATGGTGCTGGTCGCCTCCACGCTCCTGCTCCCGCTGGACGCGGCCCAGGCGCTGCAGCCCTACCTCCTCACGCGGCACTGGCTGGCCTTCGTCGACCTGTTCCGCGACCCGATCCTCTGGAAGGACGTCGTCAAGGGCGTCCTCGTCCAGGCGGCGTACGTCGTGGTGTTCGTGGGTGCCGCCTGGGCCAACTTCATGACCAAGGACATCACCGACTGAGTCGGCGGCTCACCCCGTGCACACCGACGCGTCCGGCACGACCGGCTCCCCGGTGCCGAGGGCGGACTCGACCATCGCGATGACGGCCGGCGTGCGAGGAACATCGGGGTGCTCGACGGTGAGACCGCTGCAGACGCTCTGCACCGCATAGCCCAGTGCACCCTCGAGGTCGCCGGACTCGGGGGGCACGACCGTGCCGTCGTCCTCGGTCCACAGCACCACCCACTCGGGGCCCGCGGGCGTCTCGTCACCGGCGTTCAGCCGTCGCAGCAGGTCGGAGTCGGGATCCAGCTGCTCGCACGCCACCGGGCACGTGCGGGTGCCCAGCGCGAGAGCCAGCGCGGCCAGGTCGGTGCCGTGGTGGGGGGAGGACAGCGTCACAGCGCGGCGGACGGTGGATCCTCCGCCGAGGTCCGCGACGTAGAGCCGGAGCACGACACCGCCGGCCGAGTAGCCCACGACGTCCACCGACGGGGCCCCCGTCTCGGCGAGCGTCGCGTCGACCACCTCGGCGAGGTGTGACGCCGCCTCCCGCAGGTCTCCGGTGCCCGACCCGCTCGCCGCGACGATCCGGACGTCACGCCCCTCGGCCTCCAGCACGTCACCGAGCACCTCGAGCGACGTCGTCGACCCTCCGTAGCCCGGCACGAGCAGCACCGGTCCGACCCGATCCTGGGCGACCGGCCGCACGGCCGGGTCGCGGCGGAGCAGCGCGACCCCGGTCGCGGTCGCGACCGCGATCACGAGCAGCACGGCGATGGCGAGAGCGAGACGTCGCCGGGCCGGGGACAGGGACGCCAGGACGCGCGGGACCACCCACCCAGTGTGCCTCGGAACGCCCCGCGGTCCGTCGCGGTCTACCGGGCCCTGACCACGCGGCCCTCGTCCCACACCGGGCCGTCGGACTCGTAGACCTCGCCGTCGGCGCCGTAGACCAGGAAGCGGTCGAAGCCGCGGGCGAACCAGCGGTCGTGCGTCACCGCGAGCACCGTGCCGTCGAAGGCCTCCAACCCGGCCTCCAGGGCCTCGGCGGACTGCACGTCGAGGTTGTCCGTGGGCTCGTCGAGCAGGAGCAGGGTGGCGCCGGAGAGCTCGAGCAGGAGGATCTGGAAGCGCGCCTGCTGCCCGCCGCTGAGCGACTCGAACTTCTGCTCGCCCGCGTGCGCGAGCTCGTAGCGGTCGAGCACCCGGCTGGCGGCCTCCCGACCCATCCCGTCGCGGTGGGCGTCGCCGCGGTGGAGGATCTCCAGCAGGGTGCGCCCGAGAAGCTCGGGGTGCTCGTGGGTCTGCACGAACCAGCCCGGTCGCACGCGCGCGCCGAGCTTGGCCTTGCCGGTGTGCGGCACGGGCGTGGGGGGCGCGCCCACGGGCTGGTGCTCGATGTCGGGGTCGCTGCCGCCGGCGGCGAGGAGTCGCAGGAAGTGCGACTTGCCCGACCCGTTGGAGCCCAGGACGGCCACCCGCTCGCCGTACCAGACCTCGAGGTCGAAGGGCCGCATCAGGCCGGTGAGCTCGAGGTCGGTGCAGACCACGGCGCGCTTGCCCGTGCGACCGCCCTTGAGCCGCATCGTCACCTGCTGCTCGCGCGGCTGCTCGATCGGGGGTCCGGCGTCCTCGAACTTCTTCAGCCGCGTCTGCGCGGCCTTGTACTGCGAGGACATGCCGTCGTTGTACTCCGCCTTGATCTTGAGCCGGAGCACGAGCGCCTTGATCTTGGCGTGCTCCTCGTCCCAGCGGCGGCGCATCTCCTCGAAGCGCTCGAAGCGGTCGCTGCGGGCCCCGTGATAGCTCGCGAAGCCCCCGGGGTGGGTCCACACGAGGTTGCCCGCGCTGCCGAGCTCGACGGTCACGATGCGCGTCGCGGTGTTGTCGAGCAGCTCGCGGTCGTGGCTGATGAACAGGATCGTCTTGGCCGACTCGCGGATCCGCCCCTCGAGCCAGATCTTGCCCGGCACGTCGAGGTAGTTGTCGGGCTCGTCGAGCAGCAGGACCTGGTCGGGGCCGCGCAGGAGGTACTCCAGGACCAGGCGCTTCTGCTCGCCGCCGGACAGCGTCGAGAGCAGCCGGTGGCGGGCACGGTCGAAGGGCAGCCCCATCGACGAGGTCGTGCACACGTCCCACGTGACCTCGACGTCGTAGCCACCGGCGTCGGCGTAGTCGGACAGCGCGGTGGCGTAGGCCATCTGGGTGCGCTCGTCGTCGGTGTCCATGAGGGCGAGCTCGGCGGCGTCGACGGCCTCGGCCGCAGCGCGTACGGCGGGTGGCGCGACACTGAGCAGCAGGTCGTGGACGGTCTCGTCGCCGCCGCCGTGGCCGACGAACTGGCGCATCACGCCCAGCCCACCGGAGCGGGTGACGACGCCGGCGTGGGGCGTGAGGTCACCGGTGACGATCCTCAGCAGGGTCGTCTTGCCGGCCCCGTTGGCGCCGACGAGGGCGACCTTCTGGCCGTCGCCGACCCGGAAGCTGACGTCGTCGAGCAGCACTCGCCCGTCCGGCAGCTCGTAACGCACTCCAGCGACATCCACGTGACCCACAAGGCGGCATTCTCCCCTGCCGCCGCCGTGTGCGTCTCCCCGTTATCCGGCGCGATGCGTCCCCTGCACGGGCCTGACCCCCGGACTCCGGGACGACATGCGGTCTAGACCACAACTAAGGTGCAGGTCATGGCGTCCACCACCTCGGCAGAGCAGACCACCGTCCCCCGTTGGCGCATCATCGGCCCCGGCCTCGTCGTGGCCGCGACCGGTGTCGGCGCGGCCGACCTGGTCGCCACCCTCATCGCCGGCCAGAAGTTCGGCTACACGCTGCTGTGGTGCGTGGTCGTCGGGTGCGTCATGAAGATCGTGCTGGTCGAGGGCGCAGGGCGCTACTCGCTCTCGACGGGACGCACGATCTTCGAGGGCTGGCGCTCTCTGGGCATCTGGACGACGTGGTACTTCGCGCCGTACATCGTGATCTGGGGCTTCGTCTACGGAGCCGCCGCGATGGCCGGCACCGGTCTCGCGCTCGCCGGCCTCACCGGCGTCCTGTCGGTGACCTGGTGGGGCATCATCTCCGGCCTCATCGGGCTCGCCCTGGTGTGGACGGGGCGCTACAGCACGTTCGAGAAGGTGCTGGCCGCCCTCGTGGGCCTGATGTTCATCACCATGGTCGGCGCCGCGCTGCTGACGCTGCCCAACGTCCCCGAGCTGCTGACCGGCCTCGCTCCCCGCATCCCCGACGGGGGCCTGGTCAACACCCTCGCGCTCGCCGGTGGCGTCGGTGGCACCATCACGCTCGCGGCCTACGGCTACTGGCTGCGCGAGAAGGGCTGGTCCACGCCGTCCTACATGCGGGTCATGCGCATCGACAACACCGTGGCCTACGTCGTCACCGGCATCTTCGTGCTCGCCACGCTCGTCGTCGGCGCGCCGAGCTGCTCTACTCCACGAGCGTGGCCATCGAGGAGGGCGACGCCGGACTCGTCGACCTCGCCGTGGTGCTCCAGGACCGCTACGGCCAGTGGGCCGGCAAGGTCTTCCTCGTCGGCTTCTGGGCGGCCGCGATGTCGTCGTTGGTCGGCGTCTGGAACGGCGTGAGCCTGATGTTCGCCGACTTCGTGACCATCGTGCGCGGCGGTGCGAGCGAGGACGCGGACGCCCGCGCCGGCGGCAAGTGGTACAAGGCCTACATCCTCTGGCTGACCTTCCCGCCGATGGCGATGCTGTTCCTCGGCAAGCCCGTCTGGCTGATCCTCGCCTACGGCGTGCTCGGTGCGTTCTTCATGCCGTTCCTCGCCGTCACCCTGCTGTGGTTGCTGAACACCGACCGGACGCCGGCCGAGTGGCGCAACAAGCTCCACTCCAACGTGCTGATGGCCCTGTGCGCGCTCGCGTTCGTCGCGCTCTGCGTCAACGAGGTGCGCAAGGCGATCGACGCGGCGCTCTGAGGCTCAGGCGCCCGTCGGGTGCCTGACCCAGACGTTCGGCTCGACGTAGACGGCGGTCCCGTGCTCGGCGTCGCACATCACCGGCGCGAGCGCCCCGGGCACGACGACGGGGCCGGTGCGGTCGAAGGGCAGGCCGGTCCACTCCCGCCACTCCTCGACGGTGCCGGGGATGACCATCGAGCGTGGCGCCACCCGGTCGATGCGGCCGCCCACCCTCACGTGCACCCGCAGCCAGGGATCGACCGGCAGGCCGTCGTCGCGGGTGCGGAAGGCGTACGCCGTCATGGGCTCGTGGACGTCGGTCTTGCCGTTGGGGCGCACCGGTGCGAGCAGCTCGGCGAACCCCAGCCGGGCGGCGTTGTCGCGCAGCGCGGCAAGCATGACGCTCGACAGCCCGGTGCCCTGCAGCGCGGGCTCGACGGCGATCTCCGCGGCCGTGATGCCATCGGGGGTCTCGCCCCAGATCCTCGTCAGCAGCGCGTTGCGGAGCGCGAAGTCCCACCCGGCGTCGGGCAGGTCGCCGTCGGGGAGCTGGAAGGACGCGGAGAACGCCTTGGCCACGATCCGACCGGTCGCGTCGAGGCCGACCAGGACGTGGTCGAGGAAGTACTCCTCGAGGCACGAGTAATAGGCGTTGCCGATCGGGTCGTGCTTCATGTACTCCGGCCACGACGTCTCCATGTCCCAGAAGACGGCCATCAGCTCGGGACGCTCGGCCAGCGTGACGATCTCCAGCTCCATGCTGAGATCATCTCGCCGGCCGCAACCGATTTCGACGACTCAGAGCCGTTCGGCCACCCGTCGCGCAGCCACCTGCAGGACCTCCCAGGCGGTCGCGAAGGGCGGGGCGTAGGCCAGGTCCATCCAGGCGAGGTCATCGACCGTGCCACCCGCCCACAGCACGGCCGCGGCCGCATCGATCCGCTTGCCCGCGCCGGCGCCGCCGACGACCTGCACGCCGAGCAGGCGGCGCGTGGTGCGGTCGGCCATCACCCACAGCGCGATCGGCGCCGCCTCGGGCATGTAGCCGCTGGCGGTCGTGCCCTCGGTGACGAGCGCGACGGGGTCGAAGCCGGCCGCCTCGGCGTCGCGGTGCGACAACCCGGTGCGGGCGATCTCGAGGTGGACCTCGCCCAGGGCGAAGCGGGTGATCGAGGTGTCCACCATGCCGTCGAACGTCAGCGAGCCGCCGGCCAGGGTGTCGCCCAGCGCCCGCCCGTGCTTGGTGGCGTAGGTCCCCAGCGGCCGGAAGACCCACTGGTCGTCGATCCGGCGACGCACCTCGCAGCAGTCCCCCGCGGCCCAGACGTGGTCCGCGACGCGGCCGTGCGGGTCGGGTCGCAGCGCGCCGTTGTCGGCGCGCTCGAGGCCGGAGCCGTCGAGGAAGGCGGTCGCGGGGCGGACGCCGATCGCGACCACGACCAGGTCGGCCTCGCGGCTCCCGCCGTCCCAGTGCACCCCGGTCACCCGGTCGCCGTCGGTCTCCAGCCCGGTCACCTCGGCCCCGAGCACCACCTCGGCGCCGGCCTCGCAGAGGCCCGCGTTGACACGCTCCGCCATCTCGTCCTCGAGCATCGACATGCCCCGCCGACGTGTCAGGACGGTCACCCCGAAGCCCCGCCGCAGCGCGCTCTCCGCCACCTCCACGCCGACGTAGCCCGCTCCGACGACGACCACGTGCGCGCCGTCGCCGGCCGAGTCGAAGCGCTCCAGCCACGCCGCGCCGTCGTCGAGGGTCTTGACCGCGCCCACCCCGTCGTACGTCGTGCCGTCGGGCCGCAGCGCCCAGTCGGGGACGACCGCGGGCGAGCCGGTCGCGACGACCAGCTCGTCGTACTCCACCACCTCGCCGGAGCCGGTGGTGACCGTGCGTGCAGCCAGGTCGGCGGCGACCACCTCGGTCTCCATCCGGAGGTCGATCCCGGCGGCCCGGTGCTCGCCTGCGGTGCGCGCGACCAGGTCGTCGCCCGACTCGACGTCGCCGGCCATCCAGTAGGGGATCCCACACGCGCTGTACGACGTGTGCGTGCCGCGGTCCAGCACCGTGACCGCGAGCTCGCGACCGGTGCGCCGTGCCGTGCGGAGCGCCTGGTGTGCCGCCGACATCCCGGCCGCATCGGCTCCGACAACCACGACCCGGGTGACGCCGCTGCCCCTGGTCATTCCTCGGTCTGCTTCGCCCACAGGTTGATGCCCGACTCGACGGCGTAGCGGTCGATCTCGGCCAGCTCGTCCTCGGTGAGCGGGGGCGCCGCGAGCGCGTCGAGGTTGGTGTCGAGCTGCTCGACGCTCGACGCACCGATCACCGCGCTGGTGACCCGGGCGTCGCGCAGCACCCACTGCAGCGCGAGCTGGGCGAGCTTCTGCCCGCGGCGCTCGGCGATGGCGTCGAGCGCGCGCACGCGGTCGAGGACGTCGTCGTCGAGCCCGGTCAGCGTCGAGTCCTCGCGGGCGGCACGCGAGTCCGACGGCACGCCGTCGAGGTAGCGGTCGGTGAGCAGCCCCTGCGCGAGCGCGGTGAAGACGATGCAGCCCATCCCCTGCTGCTCGAGCTCGTCGAGCAGGCCGCCCTCGATCCAGCGGTTGAGCATCGAGTAGGACGGCTGGTGGATCAGCAGCGGCGTGCCGAGGTCGCGGGCGATCGAGGCCGCCTCCTGCGTCTTCGCCGGCGAGTAGGACGAGATGCCGGCGTAGAGCGCGCGGCCCGACCGCACCGCGGTGTCGAGCGCGGCCATGGTCTCCTCGACCGGAGTCTCGGCGTCGAAGCGGTGGCTGTAGAAGATGTCGACGTAGTCGAGCCCCATCCGGGCCAGCGACTGGTCGAGCGAGGCGAGGACGTACTTCCGCGAGCCGCCTCCCTGGCCGTAGGGGCCGGGCCACATGTCGTAGCCGGCCTTGGTCGAGATCACCAGCTCGTCGCGGTAGGGCGCGAAGTCGTCGGCGAGGTAGCGCCCGATGTTCTCCTCGGCCCGGCCGTAGGGCGGTCCGTAGTTGTTGGCCAGGTCGAAGTGGGTCACGCCGCGGTCGAAGGCGCGGCGCAGGATCGCCCGCTGCGTCTCCTCCGGGCGGTCGGTGCCGAAGTTCTGCCAGAGGCCGAGCGAGAGGGCCGGCAGCTTGAGCCCGCTGCGCCCGGTGGAGCGGTAGTGCATGCCGCTCCCGTCGTCGTACCTGTCCTGGGCTGCCACGTATGCCATGGCCCCATCCTGCCCGGTCGGCCTGCGGGTCACCTCCGGGGAGGGAACGGGGTGATACCGGATGGCGGATTCCGGTGCCGGGGGCGTCTACTTTGGGGCATGGCTCCCTCGATGCGTGGCACGGCCCTCCGCCTGGCGGTGTCGTCTGCACGGCGGGTGCCGGGCAGCATCCGGTTCCCTCTCCAGCGCGACGGGGTGCAGCCCGTGGCGGCGCTCGACGCGAGTCGCGACGGCGGCGACGTCGTCCAGCTGGCGCGGCTCCTCGGCACCCGCGTCTGGCTGGTCACGGGCTACGACGTCGCCCGCGAGGTGCTGGCCGACTCCGAGTCCTTCGCCAACGACGTGCGCCACATCATCGGCCGACAGGGCCGCGCCCCGGCCGAGCGGATCGGAGGGCTCGGGATGACCGACGCACCCGACCACGGGCGGCTGAGGGGGATCCTCACTCCCTACTTCACCCGTCGACGGCTGGCCGACCTCCAGGGCGACGTGGACCGGGTCGTCGGTGCCGCCCTCGACGACATGGAGGCCCACGCACCGGAGGTCGACCTGGTCGAGCGGTTCGGGTTCGCCGTGCCGTTCGGCGTGATCTGCGACCTGCTCGGGATGCCGGCGGTCGATCGCGACGAGTTCCGCCGTCACGGCGCGGCCCGCTTCGACCTGAGCAACGGCCGGTCGGGGATCTTCGACACCGCGGCCGGCACCCGGCAGTTCCTCATCGACCTGGTCGCCTCCGAGCGCCTCGCCCCGCACCTGCCCGACGGCCTTCTCGCGCGGATGGTGGCCGAGCACGGAGCCGACTTCGACGACGTCGAGCTCGGCGGCCTGGCCGACGGCGTCTTCCTGGGCGGCTACGAGACCAGCGCCAGCATGCTCTCCCTCGGCACCTGGGTCCTGCTCCAGCACCCGCCCGCGTGGGAGATGCTCCGGCGTGGGGACCCTGCTGAGGTCGACCGCGTGGTCGAGGAGCTGCTGCGCTTCGTCTGCCCGGTCCAGGTCGCCTTCCCCCGCATCGCGCGGCGCGAGCTGCAGGTCGGCGAGCGCACGGTGCGCGCCGGCGACGTGGTCGTGGTGTCGCTGACCGGCGCCGGCCGTGACCCGGCCCGGCACGAGGACCCGGCCCGTTTCGACCCGACCACGGCATCGGCGGGCATCCTCGCGTTCGGGCACGGGCTGCACCGCTGCGTCGGCGCCGAGCTCGCCCGGATGGAGCTGCGCACCGCGCTGGTCGCCCTGGCGCGGCGCTTCCCCGACCTGTCGCTCGCCTGCGACCCGCGCGACCTCCGCTTCACCGAGCTGGCGATCGTCCACGGGGTCGAGGCGCTGCCCGTGTACCTCGGCTGATTCCCACTCGGTGCCTACGCTGGGACGCGTGGCAGGCCGGTCCGGTGTCCTCCTCGCCGCGGCGGCCGTCGCGGTGACCTCGGCGTGCGCATCCGACGACCCGAGGCGTCCCGCCCCCGCCGAGCGTCGTACGACGTCCACGGCGACGCCGTCGCGGACCGCCGCGCCGACGCCGACGCCGAGCGCCACCCCGACACCCGAGCCGACGCCGGAGGCGGCACCCGAGCCGCGTCGCTCCTTCCTCTCCGTCCCGGCGATCGGCCTGCGCGACTTCCCTGTGGTGCGCTACCGCGGCTCGCCCGACGACGCGCCCGGCACCGCCCTCCAGAACGCGGGCGAGATGGCGTCGCCGCGCGGCCCGCGGGGCGGGACGGGGCCCGGCGAGGTGGGCAACTTCATCGTCACCGGGCACAGGCTCACCGGCACCGCTCCCCTGCGCTACTCGCCCTCGCTGCGCCGGGGCGACCGGATCCGGGTCCGCAGCGGTGACACGGTCTTCGTCTACGAGGTCCGGCGCACCCGCTGGACCTCCTTCCGGCAGCCGGAGTCCCTGCGCGCGCAGCGAGCCGCCGTGCCCGGGCGGCCCGGTGAGGCCGCGACCCGGGCGATGATCACGCTCTCCACGTGCGCCACGCTCGAGGACCACGCCGTCGGCAACTACTGGTCCGACGAGTTCGACAACCCCGAGCACCGCATCGACAAGATCGGCGTCCTGGTCGCGACCCGGCCGGCCTGAAATCGCCTTGCCCGCCCGGCGGGCGGCACGGTGGAATGCGCGGCATGGAGCAGACCTGGCGGGAGCCCGCCTTCGTGGCCGCCGCCCACGGCTGGATCGACGCGCAGCTGTCCGTGCTCGGACTGACCCGCACGGGCGAGGTCGAGCAGCCCCACGTCACCGACTGGTCGACGGTCATGCGGGTGCCCACCGCCACGGGCCAGGTCTGGTTCAAGGCCAACGACGAGGCGTTGGCGCACGAGGCCGCCGTCCTGCAGCTGGTCGCCTCGCGGTCGGAGGGCCGGGTGCCGCCGCCGCTCGCCCGGGACCCGCGCACGGGCTGCATGCTGCTCGCCGACGCCGGGCAGCGGTTGCGCGACGTGATCCCCGAGGAGCGCAGCCTCGCGCGGTGGTACGACGTGCTCGGGGCCTACGCCCGCGTCCAGCTCGCGTGCGAGGACGACGTCGACGAGCTCCTCGACCTCGGCCTGCCCGACCGTCGGCTCACCACGCTGCCCGGGGCGTACGCCGCCCTGCTGGCCGGGCTCGACGACGTCGACCCGCGGCTGCCCGGCGCGGAGGCGGTCCAGGACCTCTGCGACCGCCTCGCCGCCTTCGGCATCCGCGAGACAGTGCAGCACGACGACCTCCACGACGGGCAGGTGTTCCTCGGGTCCGGGGTGCACCAGGTCCTCGACTGGGGCGACGCGTGCGGCTCCCACCCGTTCTTCACGCTCGCGGTGACGCTCGAGGGGGTGATCTCGTGGGGCGTCGACGACGAGGAGGGCTCCGAGGACCTGGGGCCACACCTCGCGGCGTACCTCGGCCCCTACGAGGAGCGCTACGGCGCCGATCTCGGCGAGGCGGCGCGGATCGCGATGCGTCTGGGGTGGGTGTGCCGGGCGATCAACGGCGCGCTGCCGCAGGACCAGGCCCACACCCACGTCCGGCTGAAGATGTTCCTCGACGGGGCGCCGTGATCAGCCCCGGCGCGTCTCCAGCACCCGGAAGCCCTTGCTGCTCGCGAGCCGCCGGGTCGGCCACCCCTGCTCGGTGAGCCACCGCTGCATGGAGTCACCGCCGAGGTTCTTGCCGATCACCGTCACCATCCGGCCGTTCGGCGACAGCCGCGGGAGCCAGGTGAGCAGCAGCTCGCGCAGCGCCTCCTTGCCGATGCGGATCGGCGGGTTGGACCAGATCTCGTCGAAGACCTGGTCGCCCGGCACCTGGTCGGGGGTGCAGGCCACGAAGCGCGGGTCGAGGCCGGCCCTTCGCGCGTTGTCGTTGGCCAGCAGCAGCGCGCGCTCGTTGACGTCGACGCCGATCACCGAGGCCAGCGGCACGGCGGCCGCGATCGCCAGGCCGATGACGCCGTAGCCGCAGCCGAGGTCGAGGAACTGCCCCTGCACCGGCGGCTCGAGCTCGCGGAACAGCACGGCGGTGGCGTGGTCGAGGTGACCACGGCTGAAGACCCCCGAGCCCGTGTCGAGCGTCAGCGTGCTGCCCCACAGCTCGGCGGTGAAGCTCTCCCGCTCGAAGGGGACGCTCGGGTCGGCGGAGAAGTAGTGCTCAGGCATCGATCGCCTCTCGTCGGGCGCGGGTGCGTTCGGACTGCGCGGCCAGCTCGGCGTCGTCGGGATAGCCGACCTCCTCCAGCGTGAGGCCGTGCGGGTGTACGACGTGCACGCCGGCGTCGCGGCGCCGGCCGGCCATCACCTCGGCCGGCCACGAGCCCGGCCGGCGTCCCTCCCCCACAGCGATCAGGCTGCCGACGAGGGCGCGGACCATGTTGTGGCAGAACGCGTCGGCGCGGACCGACCCGACGACGAGGCCGCGCTCGTCGCGGCTCCAGGCCAGCTCGAGCAGCGTGCGCACCGTGGTGGCGCCCTCGCGCTGCTTGCAGAAGGCGGCGAAGTCCTGCAGCCCGATCAGCGGCGCGGCGGCGGCGTTCATCGCGTCGAGGTCCAGGGTGCGACCCCAGGTGAGGACGTGCCCGCGCAGCAGCGGGTCGGCCACCGCCTGCGCGTCGGCGATCCGGTAGGCGTAGCGGCGCCAGATCGCGGAGAAGCGGGCATCGAAGCCGGGCGGGGCCTCGGACACCCGTCGTACGCGCAGGTCGGGCGGCAGGATCCCGTCGACGCGACGCGCCAGCGCCTCCAGCGGCGGCGTGGTCAGGCGGCCCGCCGAGGCGGCCACCACCTCACGGTCGACGTCGAGGTGCGCCACCTGCCCGCGCGCGTGCACGCCGGAGTCGGTCCTCCCGGCCACGACCACGCGCGCCTCGGGCAGTCGCAGCGCCGTGGCGAGGGCCGACTCGAGGGTGCCCTGGACGGTGCGCAGGTTGGGCTGGGTGGCCCACCCGGAGAAGTCGGTGCCGTCATAGGCACAGTCGATCCGCAGGCGCACGGAGCGATCCTAGGTCGTCACGAGCGCCCGGCCCCGCACGGGTTCGGGCCTAGGCTGGTCCCCTGATGGCCAGGTTCCGGATGCTCGTCCGCGGGGCGGCGGTGCTCCTCGCCGCGTCTGTCTCGACCGCGACGACGGGAGCGCTGCCGGTCCCGCACGCCGCGGCCGTGGTCAGCGTCGTGGTCGCGGGCGACGGGGACACCGACGGCGACGGGCTCCCGGACACCGGCGACGGCTGTCCCACCGTGGCCTCGACCAACCCCACCGGCTGCCCGACGGCACCGCGCCGGGCGGCGCTCACGTGGCTCGGGGGCGCGGCACGGCTGCAGGTGCAGGTCACCTCACCGGTGACGTCCTGCGCGGCCCGGGCACGCCTCGTCCTCTGGCGGGTGCGGGCCGACCGCGACGTCAAGCTGGCCGGCGTGATCGCCTCGCGTCACGGGCGCCACCGGTTCCGGGTCCCGCGCGGCGCGACCTACTACGTGACGGTGGCGCCGTCCTACAGCTCCGGTGAGGCCGAGTGCGCCAAGGCGGTCTCGCGAAGGGTGCGCGTCCCCCGGTCCTGACCGCGGCGCCGGCCTTGTTCAACCTATGGGTTGACAACGGACCGGGCCGCGTCCTACCTTTATTCAACCAATCAGTTGAAGAAGGTGCTCCGTGACCGACCAGCTCTCGCGCGTCTTCGCCGCGCTCGCCGACCCGACCCGCCGCGACATGGTGGCCCGCCTCACCGAGGCCGACCACACGGTCAACGACCTGGCCGCGCCGTACGACGTGAGCCTCCAGGCCGTCTCCAAGCACCTCAAGGTGCTCGAGGACGCCGGCCTGGTGACCCGGACGCGGGAGGCGCAGCGCCGGCCCGTGCACCTGGAAGCCGAGGTGTTCGACCTCATGACGAAGTGGATCGAGCGCTACCGCCGGCAGGCCGAGGAACGCTTCGCGCGACTCGACGCCGTGCTCAAGCAGCTGCAGGACGACACGACCGACACCCACACCACACCGCAGGAAGGAACCGCATCATGACCACCGTGCAGACCCCCACCACCCGCTACCCCGAGGCCGCCATCCTCGCCGACGAGCACGTGCCCGCGGTCCACATCTGGCGTGACTTCGACGCCTCGCCCGCGCAGCTGATGCGGGCCCACACCGACGCCGAGCTCTTCGCCCGGTGGATCGGTCCCGACTCGTTGACCACGCGCATCGACGAGTGGGAGTGCCGCACCAACGGTGCCTACCGCTACGTCTCGCGACGCGGCGAGGAGGAGTACGCCTTCCGCGGCACCTTCCCTTTCGTCGGCGAGGACAAGATCGTCCAGACCTTCACCTGGGAGGGGATGCCGGAGGCCGTGGCGCTCGAGACGATGACGTTCGAGGACCTCGGCGACGGCCGCACCCGGCTGCACGGCTTCTCCATCTGCGACTCGTTCGAGGCGCGGGACCAGATGCTGGCCAGCGGCATGGAGACCGGCATCCACGAGGGCTACGCCAAGCTCGACCGGATGCTGGCCGAGGGCTCCCTCTGATGGCACTCCCCGAGTCCCCGGCCGCCCGCCACGCAGTGGTGGCCGGGGAGTTCTCCCGGCTCGTCGAGGGCACGGCCGACTGGGCCGCCCCGGCGCCCGTCGACGGGTGGACGGCCCGCGACGTCGTCGACCACCTGGTGACGTGGCTCCCCGGGTTCCTGGCCGCCGGCGGTGTGGGGCTCCCCGCCGGCCCCTCCGCCTCGGACGACCCCGCCGCCGCGTGGCGCCACCACGCCGACGCCGTCCAGGCCCTGCTCGCCGACCGAGCCGACGAGGAGTTCACCCACCCCTACGTCGGCACGCACCCCCTCGCCCAGGCGGTCGACCGGTTCTACGTCTCCGACGTCTTCATGCACTCCTGGGACCTGGCCCGGGCGGGCGGGCAGGAGGCCCGCCTCGACGAGGACTTCGCCGGCGAGCTGCTCGGCGGGATGTCGGCGATGGAGGACGTGCTCCGCGGCTCCGGCCAGTACGGCCCCGCCGTGGCCGTGGCCGCCGACGCGCCGGTCGTCGACCGGTTGATGGGCTTCGTGGGCCGTGATCCCGCGTGGCGGTCACCCGCCTGAGGCTCGCCCCGGCCTCATAGGGTCGGGGGATGCACTACGTCGTGTACGGCGCGGGCGCCGTGGGTGGGGTCATCGGCGGACGGCTGCACCGCGCCGGCCTGCCGGTGACGCTGGTGGCCCGCGGCGCGCACCTCGCTGCGATCCGGGCGGCGGGCGGCCTCGTGCTCGACGCCGGCGACGGCCGGCGCCTCGTCGACGCGCCGGCGACCGACACCGCCGCGGAGGTCGGCTGGACCGACGACACCGTCGTCGTGCTGGCGGTGAAGTCGCACCAGGCGGCCGACGCCCTCGCCGACCTGCGTGAGCACGCCCCACCCGACGTGGGCGTCGTCTGCGCCACCAACGGCATCGCGACCGAGCTCGCTGCCCTGCGGCTCTTCGCGCGGACGTACGCCGTCTGCGTGATGCTCCCCGCGACCCATCTCGAGCCCGGCGTCGTCGTCGCGGCGTGCCACCCGACCCCGGCGATCCTCGACATCGGCCGCATCCCCACGGGCACGGACGCCACCACCGCAGCGGTCGCCCACGACCTGCGTGCGGCCGGCATCGCGTCGGAGGAGCGCGCCGACATCATGGCGTGGAAGCGGCGCAAGCTCCTGATGAACCTCGGCAACGGCGTCGACGCCTCCTTCGCGCAGGGCGAGGCCGCCGACGAGCTCGCGGGCCGCGCGGTCGCCGAGGGCGAGCGGGTGCTGACCGCGGCCGGGGTGTCGCTGGTGAGCGCCGAGCAGGACGCGACGCGCCGCGGCGACATCCTCCGGCGACGCCCGGACCTCGAGCGGCGCGGTGGCTCGACGTGGCAGAGCCTGAGCCGGGGCACCGGGGACTCCGAGATCGACTACCTCTCCGGGGAGGTCGTGCTCCTGGGCCGCCTCCACGGCGTCCCCACCCCGGCCAACGAGGCCGTCGTCGCCGCCACCCGGCGCCTGTCGTACGCCGGCGGCGCGCCGCGCAGCCTGGACGCGGCCGCCGTCCTCGCCGACCTCTGATCCCCCGCGGGCGGTGGTGGAGCCACCTTCCGCCGCCGCGAACGGTGGCTGGACCACCGCGTACGTCGAGTCGGCGTACGCCGCGCCCGCGAGCGGTGGTGGAGCCACGTTCCGCGGCCGCAGAACGTGGCTGGACCACCGCTCAGAGAGGCGCCGGACAACGCACGAGGCCCGCCATCCCCAGGGGGTGACGGGCCTCGTGATGATGCGTGGATCAGGCCTTGGACTCGTCCTCGGCGGCGGCCTCGTCGGCCGGCGCCTCGGTGGTCTCGTCGACCTCGGTCTCCGTGGTCTCCGTGGCCTCGGCCTCCGTGGCCTCGGCCTCGGGGGCCGCGGTCTCCGTGGCGGACTCCTCGGTCTCGACGACCTCGGTCTCCTCGGCAGCCGGCGCAGGAGCGGCAGCGGCCTCGGTCTTCCTGGTCGAGGGAGCCTTGGGGCTGTAGGCCTCGGTCACCAGCTCGATGATCGCCATGGGGGCGTTGTCGCCCTTGCGCGGACCGATCTTGGTGATGCGGGTGTAGCCACCGGGACGCTCCGCGAAGGTCGGCGCGATGTCGGTGAACAGCGTGTGGACGACCGACTTGTCACGGACGGTCTTGAGGACCTCGCGACGGTTGTGCAGGTCGCCACGCTTGGCCTTGGTGATCAGCTTCTCCGCGACCGGGCGCAGCAGGCGTGCCCGGGTCTCGGTGGTGGTGATCCGGCCGTGCTCGAACAGGGCCGTGGCCAGGTTCGACAGCATGAGGCGCTGGTGGGCCGGGCTGCCGCCGAGGCGGGCGCCCTTCTTGGGCTTGGGCATGAGATGCCTTCCTTCTCTCGGGCCGTGTCAGGTACCCGGGTAGACGACCGGCGGACGCCGGTCGGTTTGTCAGAGCTGCTCGTCCTCGATGAACGCGTCGTCGTCGTCGTCGCCGTAGGCGGCGAGGGCGGCGTGCGGGTCGAAGCCGGGAGCGCTGTCCTTGAGCGAGAGGCCCATCTCGACGAGCTTGGCCTTCACCTCGTCGATGGACTTGGCACCGAAGTTGCGGATGTCGAGCAGGTCCTGCTCCGAGCGCGAGATGAGCTCACCCACGGTGTGGATGCCCTCGCGCTTGAGGCAGTTGTAGCTGCGGACCGTGAGCTGCAGGTCCTCGACCGGCAGGGCCAGGTCGGCGGCGAGCTGCTCGTCGACGGGCGACGGGCCGATGTCGATGCCTTCGGCCTCGACGTTGAGCTCGCGAGCCAGGCCGAAGAGCTCGACCAGCGTCTTGCCGGCCGAGGCGATCGCGTCGCGGGGACGGATCGACGGCTTGGTCTCGACGTCGATGACGAGCTTGTCGAAGTCGGTGCGCTGCTCGACACGGGTGGCCTCGACCTTGTAGGTCACCTTCAGAACGGGGCTGTAGATCGAGTCGACCGGCATGCGGCCGATCTCGTTGTCCGCGCCCTTGTTCTGCACGGCCGAGACGTAGCCGCGGCCACGCTCGACGACGAGCTCCATCTCCAGCTTGCCCTTGTCGGACAGCGTGGCGATCTTGAGCTCGGGGTTGTGCACCTCCACGCCGGCGGGCGGCGTGATGTCGGCGGCGGTGACGTCACCGGCACCGGACTTGCGGAGGTACATCACGACGGGCTCGTCGTGCTCCGAGGAGACGACGATGCCCTTGAGGTTGAGGATGATCTCGGTCATGTCCTCGGTGACGCCCTCGATGGTCGAGAACTCGTGGAGGACGGAGTCGACCTTGATGCTGGTGACCGACGCACCGGGGATCGAGCTGAGGAGCGTACGGCGCAGCGAGTTGCCGAGCGTGTAGCCGAAGCCGGGCTCGAGGGGCTCGATGACGAACCGCGAGCGGAACTCGTCGACGGTCTCTTCCGTGAGGGTCGGGCGCTGAGCGATGAGCACGGAGTATTTCCTTTCGGGATCCACCCACTATTTGACGGATCCGAACCATGAGGTTGGTGTGGAAGAGGGGTGTCAGTGGCCGCCCGGAGGCGGCCACTGACGGTTGATCACTTCTTCGAGTAGTACTCGACGATGAGCTGCTCCTGGACCGGGACGTCGATCTGCGCCCGGATCGGAACCTGGTGCACGAGGATGCGCATCCGCGACGGGATGGCCTCGAGCCACGCCGGGACGTGGCGCTCGCCGTGGGTCTCGCGAGCCACGATGAGCGGGGTCAGCTCGAGCGACTTCTCGCGCACGTCGATGATGTCGTGGTCGCTGACCTGGAAGGACGGGATGTCGACCTTCTTGCCGTTGACCAGGAAGTGACCGTGCACCACGAGCTGGCGGGCCTGGCGACGCGTCCGGGCGAAGCCGGCGCGGTAGACCACGTTGTCGAGGCGGCACTCGAGGAGCTGCAGCAGGTTGTCACCGGTCTTGCCCTGGCGACGGCTGGCTTCCTTGTAGTAGCGGACGAACTGCTTCTCCATCACGCCGTAGGTGAAACGAGCCTTCTGCTTCTCACGGAGCTGCAGCAGGTACTCGGACTCCTTGATGCGACCGCGGCCGTGCTGGCCGGGAGCGTAGGGACGCTTCTCGAAGGCGGCGTCGCCGCCGACGAGGTCGACACCGAGACGGCGCGACTTGCGGGTCATGGGGCCGGTGTAGCGGGCCATGTCAGTCTCTCTTTCTCAGTCTCGGGTCAGACGCGGCGGCGCTTGGGAGGCCGGCATCCGTTGTGGGGGGTGGGCGTGACGTCCTGGATGGTGCCGACCTCGAGGCCGATGGCACCCAGCGAACGGATCGCGGTCTCACGGCCCGAGCCCGGACCCTTGACGAAGACGTCGATCTTCTTCATGCCGTGGTCCATGGCGCGACGGCCGGCGGCCTCGGCGGCCATCTGGGCGGCGAACGGGGTCGACTTGCGCGAGCCCTTGAAGCCGACGGTGCCGGCGGAGGCCCACGAGATGACGGCGCCGGTCGGGTCGGTGATGGTGACGATGGTGTTGTTGAACGTGCTCTTGATGTGGGCTTCGCCCTGAGCGACGTTCTTCTTCTCCTTGCGGCGGACCTTGGTCGCGCGGCTCTTGGGAGGCATTGACTAACTCCTGATGAGGTCTGGTCTGGAAGCTTCGGGGACGAGGATCAGCGCAGTGCGCAGATCACTTCGCCTTCTTCTTGCCGGCGACGGTGCGCTTCGGGCCCTTGCGGGTGCGAGCGTAGGTCTTGGTGCGCTGACCGTGCACGGGAAGGCCGCGGCGATGGCGGACGCCCTGGTAGCTGCCGATCTCGACCTTGCGGCGGATGTCGGCGGCCACCTCGCGACGGAGGTCACCCTCCACCTTGAAT